>JBGOTC010000158.1:0-7441 GCA_041476305.1 Terriglobia bacterium | reverse complement strand
GGAATCAATATTACGACGGTGCATGGGCGCGGGTTCCATCGCGTGCAGCTTCCGATCGGGCAGATGTACCACGTGGCAGTGGACAATCAGGTTCCCTACTATGTTTACGGGAACATGCAGGACGACGGGAACATGCGCGGGCCGAGCACGTCAGGCGGCGGGCGCGGAGGGGAAGCGGATTGGGACCACGGGATGGGCGGGTGCGAATCCGGGTTCACACTTCCGGATGTCGTTGACCCGAATATTGTGTGGGCGACGTGTTATGGCGATGAAGTGAGTCGGTGGGACGCGAGGACGAAGCAAGCGCGGTCAGTGAGCCCGTGGTTCCACACGCTGGATTCGCCTCCAAACGATACGAAGTACCGGTGCCACTGGACGCCGCCGCTGGCGATTGATCCGTTCGACCATAACACCGTGTATTACGGATGCCAGGTGATTTGGAAGACGACAAACGGCGGGCAAAGCTGGACCGTGATCAGTCCCGACCTTTCGACGAAGGACCCGAGCCGGATTATCCCTTCCGGTGGAATTGTGGGCGACAACCTGGGGCAGTTTTACGGTGAGGTGGTGTTCGCCATTGCGCCCTCGCAGAAACAGAAAGGGTTGATCTGGGCGGGCACGAATGACGGGCAGGTGTGGTACACAAAGGACGGCGGGGGAAATTGGACGAACGTCTCCAAGAATATCGCGGGAATGCCCGCGTGGGGAACCATCACCTGCATTGAGCCATCGCACTTCGACGCGGGGACCGCGTACGTCGCGGTGGATTTCCATCTGATGGACAACCGCGATCCTTTTATTTACAGGACGACGGACTTCGGACAAACGTGGACGCAAATCAGCGGCAACCTGCCGAAGCACACACTTTCCTATGTCCGGAGTATTGCCGAGGATCCGAACAAACAGGGACTGCTTTTCGCGGGAACGGGGAACGGCTTCTACTATTCATTGAATGAAGGCGGGCAGTGGACAGCGGTAACCGCGGGGCTGCCGCACGCGCCGGTTTCCTGGATCGCCGTGCAGAAGGAATTCCACGACGTTGTGGTTTCGACTTACGGGCGCGGGTTTTACATCCTGGACGATGTGACGGCGCTGGAGCAGATGGCGCCGGGAGGAGCGTCGGATGCGGCAGCGCAGTTTTTCGCGCCGCGGGCAACTTACCGGTTCGCGCGCGGGGGACGCGCCATCCTGAATTATTCGCTGAAGCAATCGGCGCAGGCGCCGGTGCAGATACAAGTGCTGGACGCGACGGGCGCGGTGATCCGGCAAATGACCGGCAGCGGGCGTGCGGGGCTGAACCGCGCGGGATGGGACTTGCGCTACGACGGGCCGAGGCTGATCGCGCTGCGCACCACGCCGCCGGAGAATCCGCACATCTGGGAGGAGCCGAGATTCAAGGGGCAGGACTCGCGGCCGATCACGCACTGGGGCATGTCGGCGAACCAGGCGGGGCCGATGGCCACGCCGGGGAAATACACGGTGAAGCTGACCGTGGACGGGCAGTCCTACACGCAGACGATTGAGTTGAAGAGAGATCCGAAAACGCCCGGGACGGATGCGGACCTGGACGCGTCACTGAAAATGCAGTTGCGCATCCGCGAGGACATCAGCAAGAGCGCGGACATGGTGAACCAGATCGAATGGATGCGGAAACAACTGGATACCGTGGAACGGATGCTCCGCGCGCAGAAGGAGAAGGCGGAGCTGCTGAAGACAGTCGAGGCGATGGACCAGCGGATGCAGAGTGTGGAGTACAAGATCCTCAACAAGGCGCTGGCGACGAGCGACGACAAATATTTTATTGAGGCTTACAAAGTTTACTTTCAACTCCTGTGGCTGAACGGCGAGGTGGGGCCGGGGGCGGGGGACGTGGCGGGCGGAACGGACTTTGCTCCGACGGACACATCGCGAATGCTGCTGGACATGATTGAGAAGGACCTTGCCGCCGCAACAACGGATTACCACGCGCTGATGGATAAGGAGTTGCCGGGATTCAACAAGTCGCTCGCGGAGCACGGAGTGACTCCGCTCTCCGCCGCTCTCCCGGCGAAGCCCGCTGAAAAGGGCGAGGGGACGGAAGCTCGCGATCCCAAGGATGATTCGGGGCGGTAGTCGCGGCGTCGAAGCCGGATGAAAAAGCAGGGCCGCATTTTGCGCCCAGCCTTGAACACAAATCTCCTATGAAATGGAATGGCCAGCGCGTCCGCGTGGTGGATTCGCACACGGGTGGCGAGCCCACGCGTGTGGTGATTAGCGGCGGGCCCGATCTCGGCGCGGGACTACTGGCGGAGCGGCTGGCGAGATTTCGCAGCGAGCACGATGCGTGGCGCTCGGCGATGGTGAGCGAGCCGCGCGGGTCGGACGTGATCGTCGGCGCGCTGCTTTGCAAACCCGCTGATCCAACCTGTGCGGCGGGGGTCATCTTCTTCAACAATGTGGGTTATCTGGGGATGTGCGGGCATGGAACGATCGGCCTGCTGGTGACGCTCGCATACCTGGACCGAGTGGAGCCGGGCGTGCACCGCATCGAGACGCCGGTGGGAGTGGTGGAGGCGCGGCTGCACGATAGCGGCGAAGTCACGGTGCGAAATATTCCGTGTTACCGCCACGCGAAGAATGTTTCGGTGGAGGTGGAAGGGTACGGCCGACACGCAGGCGACGCGGCCTGGGGCGGCAACTGGTTTTTTCTGATGGAGGATCACGGGCTGGAGATATCACCGAAGAATGTGGAGCAGCTCACTGAATTTACCTGGCGCGTGCGCCAGGCGCTGCCGCGACAGGGAATCACGGGCGCGGGCGGGGCGGAAATCGATCACATTGAACTTTCCGGTCCACCGCGCGTGGCAGGGGCGAACAGCAAGAACTTCGTGCTGTGCCCAGGGAAGATTTACGACCGCTCGCCTTGCGGCACCGGGACTTCAGCAAAAGTCGCGTGCCTCTCCGCGGACGGGAAGTTGAAGGAAGGCGAAATCTACAAGCAGGAAGGCATCCTCGGGAGCGTGTTTGAAGCGAGCTACGAAAAGCGCGATGGAACAATCCTGCCGAGTATTAAAGGTTCCGCATTCATCACTGCGGAGGCCGAGCTGCTGCTCGATCCGCGGGACCCGTTCTGCCATGGCATCCGGGAGTGAAGTGTGGCCGCGCCTGACGTGTTGATTATCGGGGCCGGGATTGTGGGCGCGGCATGCGCCTGGGAGTGCGCGCGCGAAGGATTTCAGGTAACAGTCATCGAGTCTGAAACTGTGGGGGGCGGGGCCACCGCGGCGGGGATGGGCCACCTCCTGGTGCTTGACGACTCGGAGGCGGAATTTGCGTTGACGAGCTACTCGGTGAAATTGTGGCGGGAGAAAATGGAGGAGCTGCCGCCGGATGTTGAATTCCTGGGATGCGGAACGCTGTGGGTGGCGGCGGACGATGAAGAGGCGAGGCTGCTTCCGAAGAAACGGGAATTCTATGTATCGCGGGGAGTCCGCGCGGAAATTCTCGATTCGCAGACACTGGCGGAAGCCGAGCCCAATTTGCGGCGCGGACTTGGCGGCGGACTGCAGGTCCCTGACGACGCCGTGATTTATTCGCCGTGCGCGGCGCGATACTTCCTCGCGCGCGCGCAGGAACTCGGAGCGCGGCTGGAAATCGGGCGGCGCGTGGCAGAGATTGAGCGCGATGGCGTCCGATTGGAAGCGGGCACTCACCTGGCGGCGGGCATCATCATTAATGCGGCGGGGACGGCGGCGGCACGGCTGACTCCCGGCGCGCCCATCCGCCCGCGCAAGGGCCATCTGGTGATCACCGAGCGCTACCCCGGGTTTGTGCGACACCAGCTTGTTGAAATGGGCTATTTGAAAAGCGCACATTCCGTCACAACAGATTCCGTGGCATTCAACGTCCAGCCGAGGCGCACAGGTCAACTGCTGATTGGTTCTTCGCGCCAATATGGAGTGGAAGAGAGGGGGGTCGAGCCGCGATTGCTCGCGCGGATGCTCGCGCGCGCGGTTGAATTCATGCCGGAGCTGCGGAATTTTGAGGCCATCAGAACGTGGACAGGGTTTCGGGCGGCGACGCCGGACAAGCTTCCATTAATCGGAGCCTGGCCCGGGCACGACCGGCTCTACATGGCAGCGGGGCATGAGGGATTGGGCATCACCACTTCGCTGGCCACCGCCAGATTGCTCGTCGATGAAATTCTGGGGAGAATGTCAGCGATTCCCCGCGTTCCCTACGCGGCAGGAAGGAAATTCAATGGCGCCGCGGATCACTGAAGGAGTGACGCTGCGCGTGAACGGCGCGGCGGTGACAATGCCCACGGGAGCGTCGGTTGCCGCGGCGGTGCTGGCGGCCGGGGTGACGCGATTTCGGCGGTCGGTGCTGGGCGAGCCGCGCGCGGCGCTGTGCGGCATGGGAATTTGTTTTGAGTGTCGCGTGACGATCGGCGGGCGGGCGCACGAGCGAAGCTGCCAGATCGTTTGCGCGGAGGGGATGGACGTGCGCACCGATGATTGAAATGTTCAAACCCGGAGAGACAACCGCGAGTCTCGAGGTACTGGTGATTGGAGCAGGGCCCGCGGGGATTGCCGCGGCGTGCATTGCTGATGAGTCCGGTGCGATCACGGGCATCGTGGACGAGAATCCCGGCATTGGCGGACAGATCTGGCGCGGCACTTCTCAGAATGCTCCATCGTCGCAAGCCGCCCAGAAGCGTTCCCAGGATCTAAGCAAGTCAAAGGCGCAGTTGTTATTGGGAGCGAGGGTTATCGCGCAGCCTGATGCAGGCATCTTGATCGCGGAAACCGCGGAGCAGACTTACACGCTGGAGTGCAAGCGACTCATCCTGGCGACGGGCGCGCGGGAGGGATTCCTGCCATTTCCCGGATGGACATTGCCGGGAGTGTTCGGCGCGGGAGGATTGCAGGCGTTGGTCAAATCGGGACTTTCAGTCCGCGGGAAAAGAATTGTAGTCGCGGGGAGCGGGCCCTTGTTACTGGCGGTCGCGGCCTACTTGAAAAAGAGCGGCGCGCAAGTTCTGCAAATTGCGGAGCAAACTCCACTGAAAAAGCTTCGCGCGTTCACCAACCGATTGGTGCGCCATCCGGCAAAGGCGTGGCAAGCGCTGCAACTGAAGCTTTCGCTATGGGGCGTGCCCTACCGGGCAGGAATATGGCCGGTGCGCGCTGGAGGAAGTGAAAAACTGGAATGGGTGGAACTGACGGACGGAAAGGAAACGGAGCGAGTGGAGTGTGACTATCTGGCGTGCGGATTCAACCTGGCGCCGAATACGGAGCTGGCACAATTGCTGGGATGTGAACTGGAAAACGGTTGCGTGCGCGTGGATGAATTCCAGGAGACAACGCAGCCGGGGGTCTATTGCGCGGGAGAACCGGTGGGGATTGGCGGGTTGGAGACAGCATTGATTGAAGGAGAGATCGCAGGGGCCGCATGCCTGGGGCATCGCGATTACGCGCGTACATTATTTTCCAAACGCGCGAAGGCGCGGCGGTTCGCGGCATTACTGGAGACGACCTTCGCTCTTCGGGATGAATTGCGTGAGTTGGCGCGTCCGGACACATTCGTGTGCCGCTGCGAAGATGTAACTTACGAGCGGATGGCGGGGCACGGGTCGTGGCGCAGCGCAAAACTGCAAACGCGCTGCGGGATGGGGCCGTGCCAGGGACGCGTCTGCGGGCCCGCGGCGGAATTCCTGTTTGGGTGGAAAGTGGATTCCGTGCGGCCGCCGATATTTCCGGCGCGCGTGGAATCCCTGACTGTTGCCGGCGTGAGAGAATGAGGCGCGAACCGAAAGATTTGCGTGAGAGGGAACAAATATGAAATGGCAAGGGGTGATGCCGGCAATCACGACATGTTTCGACGCCGACTTGAGAGTGGATGCGGCGTTTGTCGCAGAGCACAGCCGGTGGATGGTGGAGAGCGGATGCACGGCAATGATCCCGCTGGGATCGCTCGGCGAAGGCGCGACGCTGGAGTTCGACGAGAAGCTGCAGGTGATTGACGCGTGCCTCGCGGGAGTTGCGGGACGCGCTCCGGTGGCTCCGGCGATTTCGGCATTGCGCACAGGCGACGCGGTGAAACTCGCGAAGGCCGCCGCGGACCGCGGGTGCCAAGGTCTGATGGTGTTGCCACCCTACATTTACAAGGGTGACTGGCGCGAAATGAAGGCGCACGTGTCGGCGGTGATCCGGGCGACGCCGCTTTCCTGCATGCTCTACAACAATCCAATTTCGTACGGGACAGATTTCCTGCCGGAGCAGATAGCCGAACTTGCGAGCGATCACGAAAACTTGCACGCGGTGAAGGAATCGAGCGCGGACGTGCGGCGAATTACGGCGATCCGTGCGTTGACGGGAAACCGGCTGGAGATTTCGGCCGGAGTGGACGATCTGATCCTGGAAGCCATCGGAGCGGGCGGGGTGGGGTGGGTGGCGGGGCTGGTGAACGCCTTGCCGCGCGAGTCGGTGCTTCTTTTCGATTATTGCGTGCGCGGCGAGCGCGAAAAGGCTTTCGAGCTGTATCGCTGGTTCCTGCCGCTGCTGCGCATGGACACGGTTCCGAAATTTGTGCAACTCATCAAATTGGTACAGCAGGAAGTGGGCCGGGGCAACGCGCGCGTGCGGCCTCCGCGAATGGAAGTTGCGGGCGCGGAATTGGAAGAGGCGCGAGCGACCATCAAGCGCGCATTGACAACGCGTCCAGCTTCCGCGGGCTGAGTTTTCCAGCGCAACACACACGACAGGAGAGGGCATGGAGCTTCAGGGAAAATCCTTCATTGGATGGGGGAACGGCGCCGAGGGGGGCCGCGTATTTACGGCGATCAATCCGGCGACAGGGCAGGCGATTCCGCCGAATTACTTTTCCGCGCCACTTCAGGAAGTGGATCGCGCGGCGAAACTTGCGGCGCAAGCGTTCACAACGACCAGCCGGTTGAGCGGAAAAGAGAAGGCGACATTTTTGCGCGAGATCGCGCGCGGGCTCGAAGGAATTGTTGACGCACTGGTGATTCGGGTGAATCAGGAGGCGGGATTGCCGGAGGCGCGCATCCGGTCGGAAGCGGCGCGGACAATTTTCCAATTGCGACTCTTCGCGGACCTGGTGGAGGAAGGGTCGTGGGTGCGCGCGCGGCTGGATAAGCCGGACCCGGCGCGCAAACCAGTGCCGAGGGTGGATCTGCGGTCGATGTGGCGGCCGCTCGGCCCCGTTGCTGTTTTTGGGGCGAGCAATTTTCCTCTGGCGTACTCGGTGGCCGGCGGCGACACGGCGTCGGCGCTGGCGGCGGGGAATCCCGTGATCGTGAAGGCGCACGCGGCGCATCCAGGGACATCGGAATTGGTGGGGGATGTGATTCGCACCGCAGCCCGCGCCAGCAAAATGCCGGAAGGAATATTTTCGATGCTGTTTGATGCGGGCACGGAAGTGGGCGCGGCGCTGGTGC
>JBGOTC010000157.1:0-7443 GCA_041476305.1 Terriglobia bacterium | reverse complement strand
CTAGGCCGCGGGCAACGCGCTCCACAAACGCCGCACTCCCCCCGAAACACCAACCAGATGATTGAACAGCCTCGGGGTCGTGCGCAGCGTCCGCATGGTCCCGGAGGCGAGCCTCGGGTGCCCCGCCAGCCACAGGAGCGCGCCCGTCAGCATGCGGTAGTCGCGAAGCATCTTGTTGCGTTCGCGCTCGAATTCCATCAGCCACGCATCGGAATTGGCCAACCCACGCGCAACATAGCGCGTCAGCAGCTCCGCGCTTCCCAGCGCTTGCGCCATCCCACCGCCGGTAATCGGGTCCACGGAGCCGCCCGCGTCCCCCAACAGCACAATTCCGGGAGCCACGCCGCACCTCGCTCGCGCCTCCAGCGGCGACCTCCCCATCAGCGGGCTGATCTGCTCCGCGCCTTCCAGCCGGGCCGCGAGTTCGGGCTCCGCTTTCCACCATCGCGCAAATTCGCTCTCCGCCGCCCCCTCGAATGTCTCCCTCTCCACCAATGCGCCCACGAGCAATTCGTTGCCCGGCAAGGGAGTGACATAGAGCTCGTACCCGCGCCGCACGAACACGTCAATCCAGGGGATGTGCTTCGCTCCGCGCGCCAGCCGAAAATGCGTCCGCACACCGAATCGCCGCTGGCGGATTGCCTTGTCCAGCCCCAGCGCCTTCCGGATGGGAGATTGGATTCCATCGGCGGCAACCACCAAATCCGCGCGGCGCGCCGTGCCTTCCACGATCAACCCAGTTACGCGCCCGTTTTCCACGACCGGCCCATCCACTGAAATCCCTTCATGCATGCGGACGCCGGGAGTTGCTGCCGCTGCCTTGAATAACAATTCGTCCAACACCACGCGGCGCTGCCCACGCCCCACAACCTTGTTGCCGTCCTGTGAGGGGAATCGCCCTTCCACCTGGAATCTCGAGAAGTTGTAGCGCACGCCGTGGAAAGGGACGCCACCGGCCGCCGCATCCAGTCCCATGCGCTCCAAGACCGCAACGCCGGCCGGCATCAGCCCTTCTCCGCACGGTTTTTCGCGTGGAAAAAGAGCGCGCTCGAAAAGCTCCACTTCAATTCCCCGCCGCCCCAGCTGAATGGCGAGCGAAGCTCCCGCCACACTGCCGCCTGCGATCAGGACTCTGGACGCTTTGGAAGCCCCGTCAATCACCGGTCGCTCACCCTCTCAAGTCTCTTCAAATCTCGGCTACAAAAGTCTCGGCAGGAATCTCGGTTTGTCTCCCATGGCCGCGCGATAGGCCGGATCGGCCAGCAGCGCGCGGTCTTCAATTACCAGGCGGGAGCGCAGCACCAGACCGTATCCCGCCGCAGAAAACACAGCGGTCATCCACGCTGTTTGTATCAGAGCCAGCGATACCAACTCAACAAAAACCCCAACATAATTCGGATGCCGTACGAATCGGTAAGGGCCGCGGGTCACCACTCCCAGTCGCGCTGAATCCATTAATTGGACATTCCAGTGCTCCCGAAGGATTCGGATCACCCACCAGCGCAGGGCATTTGCCAGGACAAACAGGATGGACATGGGGATTGCCAGTGCGGGGATCAAAGGACGGTTCAGGAGGAGGACTTCCAGGCCCGCCGCGATCAGAACCGCCGTATGGACCGCGACCATCCAGGGGTAATTCGGTTCGCGGAGCCGCGTCGCGCCTTTCGCAAGGAGCCTTTGCTGATTGCGCCGCGAGATCCACAATTCCACCACGCGGCCTGCTCCCACGGCGGCCAGCAGCACAAGATACGCGATGCGGCTCACTCCCACTGCAGCAGCAACATCTCCGCGCTGAATCCCGGGCCGAAGGCGGCCAGGAGTCCGTAGCTCCCCGCGGCCACCTGCCCTTTCCGCATCCATTCCTGCAGAACGAAAAGGACGGACGCGCTCGACAGGTTGCCGTAGTCGCGCAGCACGTCCCAGGAGTATTGCGTCAAATTCTTCGCCAGCCCGAGTTCTTCTTCAATGTAGGAAAGGAGTTTCTGTCCGCCCGGGTGCAGGACGAACGCCGCCATGTCCTGCTGGCTCAATCCATGCAGCTCCAGGAAGCCGTCCACCAGCCCGCGGATCTTGTCGCGGATCAGTTGCGGCACGTCCTTGGACAACACAATGTGAAATCCCGTCTCCTTTAGATCAAAGCCCATCGCGTCCGTAGAATTAGGGAACAAATAGCTTCGCGTGGCCAGAATCCGCGGCAAACATCCGTGCACTCTCCCGTTGCCGGAAGCCGCCCTGTCGCCACTGTGGGTGGAAGGGGAGCGTGAAACAACTGCCGCGGCGGCGCCATCGCCAAAAAGCGCCGCGGAAATCAAATTCGCAGGAGACAAATCCGTCCGCTGAAATGTCACGCTGGGCAATTCCACAATCACGATCAGCGCGTTCCCTTCGGGCACACCGCGCAGAAAATCCCACGCCCGGCCCAGCGCCGCCGCTCCTCCCGCACACCCCAACTCGGTGATGGGAAGCCGCCGCACGTCCGCGCGGAAGCCCAACTCATTCACCAGATGCGCGTCGAGCGAGGGGATCATCACGCCGGTGCACGATACCGTGATGAGCAGATCTATGTCGGTGGCTGCCAGCCCCGCGCGCTCCAAACATTCCGCGGCCACCCGCCGCCCCAGGATGATGGAGTGTTCCGCGTATTCCTTGCTGGTCTGGCCCAGCGGCCGCGGTTGGATCGTATAGTCCAGCGGATAAATGCAATAGCGGTGTGCGATCTGCGAATTCACCAGCACTTCCAGCATCATGGCCGTCCGCGATTCGTTCAGGGGAAAGACCTTGTTGAGATAGGCCTTGGCTTCCGCCAATCCGAACTCGTACTCCGGAACGGTGGTGGAAGTCGCGAGGATGGAGATGGGCGCCCCAGCCGTGGTCCGGTCAAACGCCGCCGATTCGCTCTGAGGGGAGATAGTCTCCGTCGTCCGTGGCTCTGTTCTTGACGGCATTCTAGGGGCTCCAGATGGCCCGAAGGGAGGCGGCGGCTAGCGGCTCACTGCCCGGCGAGCTTCCTAAGGTTTTGCTTCGCTCCGCGTCCTACACCTGAAGAGCACTTTATTGCGGGTAGCCGTGGCTCGTCATGACTTATTCGCAGCGAAACACTGCACAGTAATAGATAATGACTCTTTTCCGCGATTCGTTCAACCTCAGCATGGCTCGCCCCACAGCATGGGTCGCCGCGCAATCGCCCAGCCACCCGGACCGGCTACCTCTTCGATTCTCGTGACCCTGCAAAGGTTACAGCCCGTTCTTCGCGAAATCCTTGCCCTGTGATTGCCTTTCCGTCCGGCGCATGTAAACTGGTAGTGTTTTTGGCCTTCATAAGCTGTCCCGGCCGGAGAGGGTAAGGGGATGTCGGACCCATTGGCGGAGAAAGTGATTGCCACGCTTGCCGCGGTGAAACATATTCCCCCGGAAAAAATAACGCTGGATAGCTCGCTGGCGGAGCTGGGTTTCGACTCCCTCGACACCATCTCCATGCTCTTTGAACTCGAAAACGCTTTCCAAATTTCCATCCCCGATGAGAGTGCGCGCAGCATCCGCCATGTCCGTGAAATTGTAGAGGGCATCCGCGCGCTCCAGGCCGCGCCGCCTCCCCCGCCACCTGCTCCGGCTTCCGCGAACTGAAATGCCTCCCCGGCGCGTCGTCATCACCGGTCTGGGCGGCATTTGCGCCTTGGGCAATGATGTCCCGCACATCTGGGATTCGCTCCGCGCCGGGCGTCCGGCGATCGGCCCCATTGAAAATGTCGATACCTCCGAGCTCCGCTTTCGCAATGCCGCCGAAGTCAGGTGTTATGACCCCTCCGCCCATTTCACCCCTTCGGCGGTGGACCACCTCGACCGCTTCGCTCAATTTGCGCTTGTCGCGGCGCGTGAAGCGGTGCGCGACTCCGGAATTGCCTGGACTCCTGAATTGCGCGAGCGTTCCGCCGTCGTCACCGGCTCCGGCGTCGGCGGCCAATCCACGGAAGACGCTGGATTTGAAGACGTCTATAAACGTGGGCGCGGCCGCGTGCATCCCCTGACGATTCCACGCACCATGGCGAACGCCGGCGCAAGCCACATCACCATGGAATTTCGTCTGACGGGCCCGGCCTTCACCATTTCCACGGCGTGCTCCTCTTCTAACCATGCGCTTGCGCTGGCCATGCAGCTCATCCGCGGCGGAGGAGCCGACTTGGCCCTTGCTGGTGGAAGCGAGGCGCCTCTCAGTTTTGGATTATTAAAAGCTTGGGAAGCCATGCGCGTCGTCGCGCCTGACACTTGCAGGCCGTTTTGCAGCGATCGAAAAGGGATGATCCTCGGGGAGGGCGCGGGAATGCTGGTCCTTGAACCGCTCGACGCCGCTGTTGCCCGCGGCGCGCATATCTATGCCGAACTTGCTGGAGCCGGCTTGTCCTCCGACGCGCACCACATTACCCAGCCGACATTGGAGGGCCCCGTCCGCGCCATGCGCGCCGCCCTCGAAGATGCGGCTATTCGCCCAGAGCAGATCGGCTACATCAATGCTCATGGCACAGGGACTCCGGGAAATGACCCCGTGGAAACCCGCGCCATCCGCCAAGTGTTCGGCGCGGCCGCCGACAAACTCGCCGTGAGTTCCACAAAATCCATGCACGGCCACGCGCTCGGCGCCGCGGGGGCCATCGAAGCTTTGGCCGTTCTCCTCGCCATGCACGAAGGGATTCTGCCGCCCACGGCGAATTTCACGCAGGCCGACCCGGAATGCGACCTCGACTACATTCCCAATCTCGCCCGCTCCCGGCCCATCGAAGCCGCCCTCTCCAATTCCTTCGCCTTTGGCGGCCTCAACGCCGTCCTTGCTTTCCGCAAGCTCGCCAAATAAGCCGCTAACAAAAAATGCGGCGAGGGAACAATCCCCCCGCCGCTCAATCTCTCAAATGTCAGGAAGTCTTACGCCTTCTTCGCGTACCAGTCCGCGTTAATCGCCGTGAAATTTCCCCACTTCTCCGGCAAATCCTCCAGCGCGAAAATGGCTGTCACCGGGCACACCGGCACGCACGCCCCGCAATCAATGCATTCCGACGGATGAATATAAAGCTGTGTCTCCGCTTCGTAAGTCGCTTCGTCCTTCCGCGGGTGGATACAATCCACCGGACACACGTCCACGCAGGCGGTGTCCTTGGTTCCAATGCAGGGCTCAGCAATTACATAGGCCATTCGTTCTCTCCTTGGATGTTACGAAACCCGCTGCGCAGTGACTCGCTGCGCCACTTCGACCGAAAATTAGATATATCACCAATAACTTCAGGAGACAAGCGCCCTCCCGCTCTCCAATTTTCCATCTCCTCTGGAGAATTTGAATCCTGCCGCCACCCGCGCATAGAATGGCGTCGGGGGTTGTAATGTCCTTTTCCAGGTCCGGATCGAGAGCTGTCATGTTGGCCGCATCGTGCGCGGTTCTGCTCCTGATTTGCGCCTTGGGGATGGCGCAAACCCCATCGAAGCCGCCAGCCTCGCCCTCCACCAAGGCCAAAGCTCCCGTTGCCGCCAAACCCATGGCCCTGATTGATCTTGCCGGTTACCGCAAGCTTCTCGCCGACCATCGCGGCAAGCCCCTGCTCATCACCTTTTGGGCCACCTGGTGCGAACCTTGTCGCGAGGAGTACCCTCTCGTCAACCAGCTCGCCAAGCAGTATGCCGCGCAAGGCCTCGTTGTGATCGGCGTGGACATGGACGACGACGCCGAAATGAATCTCGTCCGCCATTTTTTGGAACGCAACCAGCCGGTTTTTCCCAACGTCCGCAAGAAAATGGGGCACCAGGATGAATTCGTGGATGGCGTGGACCTCACCTGGAAGGGCGTTATGCCCGCCAATTTTTTCTATGCCGCCGATGGCCGCCTGCTGGGCTTCATGGTCGGTGCGCGCCCGCGGGAAGAGTTCGAGAAGGCCATCCGCGCGACGCTGGCGGCATCTCAAGGCACTCCCCCGCGCCCCTGAGTAATTCATTTGCCCATTCCTTGGAGGCTCACTTGCTGAATACTTACGGAAACAAGATTACATGGCTGGGACATTCGACCTTCATGGTCACGACGCCTTCCGGCTTTGTCGTCCTCTTTGATCCCTGGGTCGCTGGAAATCCTGCTTGCCCGGACGCGCTCAAGAAGCTGCCCCGCGTGGATGTGGTCCTCATTTCACACGGCCATAGCGATCACACGGATGATGTCCTCTCCCTCGCCCGTGAGCACAAACCTAAAATCGTCTCCATGTATGAAATCTACCTGTGGCTCGAATCCAAGGGAGTCAGCACCTGTGCACCCATGGGAAAGGGCGGGACTCAAACGGTCGGTGAAATTGAAGTGACCATGGTCAATGCCCATCACTCCAGCAGTCTGATGGACGATGGCAGGATTATTTACTCGGGCGAGCCTGCCGGATACGTCGTGAAGTTTCCCGGTGGCTTCAAGCTTTATCATGCGGGTGACACCTGCCTGTTCGGCGACATGAAACTCATCGGTGAATTGTATGCCCCCGACGTCGCATGCCTTCCCATCGGCGATCGCTTCACCATGGGACCGCGCGAGGCCGCCTACGCGGTCAAATTGCTGGGCGTGCGTCACGTGATCCCGATGCACTACGCCACTTTTTCCCTGCTGACCGGCACGCCGGAAGCGTTTCGAGATGCCGCGAAAGACATTGCCGGACTGGAGATCCACGTCCTGAAACCGGGAGGAAGCCTCGCCTGAGGATTGCCATGAACTTCACTGACGCAACGGTCGAAAAATACATCTACAAGATATTGCCGAAGCGCGATGCCGTTCTCGCTGAAATGGAACTCTACGCCAAGCGCCACAAAGTTCCCATCGTCGGCCCCGCCGTCGGCAGGCTCCTGGCTCTGCTCGTCATGGTCTCGGGGGCGAAGCGGATTTTTGAGCTTGGCTCCGCCATCGGCTACTCCACCATGTGGATGGCCCGCGCCGCCGGGCCCGGCTCTGAAGTCTTTTATTCCGATGGCGACCCCGCCAAGGCGCGACGCGCGGCTGAATATTTGAAGCGCGCGGGGGTTGCTGACCGTGTGCGCGTGCAGGTCGGGGATGCGCTCACTCTACTTGATGGCACTCCCGGCGATTTCGATATTATCTTCAATGACGTGGACAAGCATCAATATCCCGCCGTCTTTCGCAAAGCTGTTTCTCGCGTGAGGAGCGGTGGACTCTTCATTGCCGACAACACACTCTGGTCCGGCCGCGTGGCGCGAGAAGCCAAGCCGGGCGACCGCAACACACGCGCCATCCAGCAGTTCAACCGCCTCGCCTACGCCTCGAAGGATCTCTATCCCGTGTTGGTCCCTCTGCGCGACGGTGTCCTTGTCTGTCGCAAACGGTAATCAAAAGCACCGCGGAACTTAACCGCGGAACAGGTTTTTCAGGAAGAACAGTGTGTTGGCGGGGCGCTCGGCAAGGCGGCGCATGAAGTAGGG
>JBGOTC010000156.1:0-7506 GCA_041476305.1 Terriglobia bacterium | reverse complement strand
CGTCACCGGGCCGACCACTTCGAGTTTCGATCGCATTTACCGCATCACAAACGGCGGCGAAGTGAAAACTTTTTACCGCGGCCTCGGACGGCCGCAGGGACTGGCATTTGACCGCGCAGGAAACGTGTATGTTGCGGCGTCGCTCGGTGGGAAAAGAGGGATTGTGCGCGTATCGCCCGACGCAAAGGCCGAATTGGTCCTTGGCGGAAACGGGATCGTGGGGATGGCGCTCCTGCCCACTCGCCGCGCTTATGTGGCGACCACCGGAGCCCTCTACAGTCTGGATTGGGACGTGGAAGGATTGCCGCTGCCGGTCTGAGCAGAACTTATTGCGTGTATTTTATGGTCTGGTGATTTTGAGTTCTGTGACTATCTGAAATAGGATTTGGATTATCATGTAATGAACATATAGAGTCTTGTTGGGGCGAGGAACAGTCGTTACCACTTTCGCAAGCTTTTTTCGCTATGAGAATCGTCATACAAGATGTTCGAAGCTTTTGTGGACAGCACTCAATTCCACTCCGCCCTCTTACGCTTTTGGTGGGAGAAAATAGCACAGGGAAATCTACGTTCTTGGCGCTAGTCGCTCACTTATTCCATCGCAGTTTCCCGTCATTTCGGCCGTCGTTCAACGCGGCCCCCTTCGACCTTGGCACATTTGATTCGATTGCTACATATAAGGGCGGACGTTTTGGTCGCGCCGAGTCATTCTCTATTGGTTTCTCGACCGAGGAAGAGCGTCCTCGAGTACGAATAAAAGCGACCTACGGCAATCAACTGGGTCAATCGCAGCTAATCAATTTGCAGGTCGCCAGCCGCGAATCGAGGATGGTCCTTAAAGTTGACCCAAACACGCTTCAAGGCAAACTTCTCGTCGAAGGCCCCAATTTACGGCCAGGAACAGTCACCCTGGACCTAAGGAAAACCGCGACTCTAGAAGAAGAATCTTTCTTACCGTACACCCTTTCGAGAGCTCTTTATAAGCATGGCGACAAGAAAATAACTAGGACGTTTCTGCATACGGTTGACAGGCTTCTATACTCTGTTTATCAGTTTGGCGAGGGTATGAGTCCGATCCTTGCTTTGGCACCAGTCAGGACCAGACCTAGAAGAACCTACGACCAGATAACAGATGAATTCAAGCCAGAGGGAGATCATATCCCTGCCCTACTGGCCAGAATCTGGCAAGACAGAGAAGCCTCAGGTAGAAATCGCTTAGCAAGAGCCCTTAGCGATTTTGGGATGAAGTCATCGCTATTCAAAGAGATCGACGTTAAACGTCTAGGGAAAAAGCCGAGCGATCCCTTCCAGATTCTAGTTACAGTTGCTGGTCCAGCAGCTAATCTTTCGGATGTTGGTTATGGCGTCAGTCAGGCGCTACCCGTAATCGTGCAGAGTGTGCTCGCTTCCCCTGAGAGAAGACTCCTGCTTCAGCAACCGGAGGTGCACCTACACCCACGTGCTCAGGCGGCGTTGGGAACATTTTTTTCCTTCCTCGTTTCGAAGGAAAAAAAGCGTTTGGTCATTGAGACTCACAGCGATTTTCTCGTTGATCGAATCAGAATGGAGATCGCTCGCAAACACATCTCCGCGCGAGATGTACAGATACTTTTCTTCGAAAAGAAAAACATTGAAACCGTTGTGCACAAGATCGATCTGGATAGGGCAGGAAACATTATCAATGCCCCAAAATCTTACAGAAGGTTTTTTCTTGACGAGGAAACAGATCTTTTAAGCCGGACCAACGACTAATGTGCCTAATTGTTGATGCCGACACGATCCACAAGGTAATCCCCAAGCCGAAGAAGGATTATGTGCCTGTGTATGATGCAATCTACTCAGGGACAGCAATTCTCGTTTACGGTGGTCATCTGACAACTGAGTATATGAGGTGCGAACACTTTTGGAGAATACTAATAAGGCTGGACCAACAAGGCAGAGCGCGTCAGATCAATGGTAGTCGCGTGAGAAGTTTGACAGAGAAAATGATGGCCGACAGTGTGGGTCGTTCAAACGATCAACACATTTTGGCGCTGGCGAGGGTCTCAGGTGTTCGGTTGCTCTGCTCAAACGATGATGCGCTTTGCGAAGACTTCAGGAACCCAAGTATAATCGCGAACCCAAGAGGAAATGTCTATAAGCGACCTCAACATAGAGCCTTGATCAGAGCACACTGCGGAAGACTCCCACCAAGAAGTCGGCACTAGCCACATCGAGATGCGAAAACTGACCAAATAAACATGAAAGCGGAAATCATCGCCGTGGGCTCGGAGCTGTTGACGCCGGACCGGCTCGACACCAATTCCCTGTTCCTCACGCGGGAGTTGAACAAGCTCGGCATCGAAGTCTCCAGAAAAATAATCGTGGGCGATCAGCGCGGGGATTTGCGCGATGCGTTCGCGCAGGCGTTGGAGCGCGCGGAAGTGGTGATCGCGACGGGAGGCCTGGGGCCCACGGAGGACGACATCACACGCGAAGTCGCTGCTGAATTGTTGGGGAGGAAACTCGAATCGAATCCCGAAGTGCTGCTCGGAATTCAGGAGAGGTTCCGCCGCTTCGGGCGCGAGATGGCGGAGGTCAACAAGAGACAGGCCATGGTGCCGGAGGGCGCAGTGGTTTTGGAGAACTTGCGCGGCACGGCGCCGGGGCTGTGGATGGAATCCAAGGGACGCGTTGTGATCCTGCTCCCGGGGCCGCCAAACGAATTGGAGCCCATGTTTGCGCGGCATGTCGTGGAGCGGCTTGCGAAGCGCTCCAGCGGATTGCGCCAGATGACGCGCGAACTGCGCGTCACGGGTCTCCCGGAATCCGACGTGGACCAGCGCATCGCGCCGATCTACACGAAGTACCCCAGTGTGCAGACAACAATCCTGGCCATGGCCGGCGAAATTCAAGTCCACTTACGCTCCTGGACGAAAGACGCGCGCGGAACAGAAATCGTGCTCGACGAAATCGTCGAGCAGATCTCCGTGGCGCTGGCCGAGAACATCTTCAGCACGCGGGGCGCGACCCTGGAAGAAGTGGTCGCCGAAGCGCTCAATCTGAATGGCGCGACAATCTCCACCGCGGAAAGTTGCACTGGAGGCCTGCTTGCGGAGCGGCTCACGCGTATCCCCGGCAGCTCCAGCTACTTTCTGGGCGGCGTGGTCAGCTACAGCAATGACCTGAAGTCCGCCTGGGTGGACGTTCCCCCGGAAATGATTGAATCGCGCGGCGCCGTGAGCCCGGAAGTCGCGATCTCGCTGGCGGAAGGAATTCGGCGCCGCACCGGCAGCACTCTGGGCATGGGAATCACGGGAGTGGCCGGCCCCGGCGGTGGCACGCCGGAGAAACCCGTCGGCCTGGTGCACGTGGCGCTCGCCGATGGCGGAACATCGCGTGAACGCGGTCTGTTTTTTCCCGGCGACCGCGAGCGCGTGCGCTGGTCCGCGTCGCAGGCGGCCCTGGACATGGTGCGCCGCTACTTCATCCGCAATTCCGCCAAGAAACCCGGCGCAAAAGGGTGAGGACGTTGAGGTTGTTCGTGGCGATGGACTTGAGCGATGCGGTGCGCGCAGCCATTGTTCGATATTGCGATGGGCT
This sequence comes from Terriglobia bacterium, assembly GCA_041476305.1. Lineage (GTDB taxonomy): Bacteria > Acidobacteriota > Terriglobia > Acidiferrales > UBA7541 > DASTCZ01. The sequence goes on along the minus strand of JBGOTC010000156.1, from coordinate 3,924 downwards.
GCGCAAAGCGTTTCCTTCGGCGCGGTGGGTAAAGGCCGACGGCATGCACGTGACGCTGAAATTCATTGGCGAGGTGAATGCAGACAAAGTGCACGGCATTGGCGCAGCGCTCGGTGAAATTCGCTCCCCCTTGCCGGTGGACATGACTTTTCACGGTGTCGGATTTTTTCCCACCGCGCGGCGACCGAGAGTGTTCTGGATCGGCATTGCGCACTCCCCGAACCTCGGAGAGATTGCCGCCGGGATTGAATCACGCCTTGAGCCGCTGGGCATCACCAGGGAAACTCGCGCCTTCCATCCGCATCTGACGCTCGCGCGTCTGGAAGACTCACGGGGAATCGAAAAATTGCACGCAGCGATCCGGGGGGCGGGCCCCGCGGACTTCGGCGACGTGCGGGCTTCGGAGATGCACCTCTATCAGAGCGAGCTAAAGCCCGGTGGCGCTCAATACGCACGGCTCGCGAGTTTCCGGTTGGCGCCGGAGGCTGTCGCGTGACGCCCGAAACCATGAACGCCTACTGGTGGATCCCACTCGCCGCCTATTTCATTGGATCTCTGCCATTCGGCTATCTGATCGCGTGTCGCGCGGGCCGCGGTGACATCCGGAACGCCGGGAGCGGGAGCACCGGCGCGACGAATGTGGCGCGCATCGCGGGGAACGCAGCGGGGGCGCTTACTTTTTTGCTCGATGCGGGAAAGGGTGCGCTGGCGGTCTGGCTTGCGGCACGCCTCACCGGCGGCGCGGCTGTCTGGATGGTCGCGGCGGCGCTGGGGGCCATGCTCGGACACATATTTCCCGTGTGGCTCGGTGGGCGTGGCGGACGCGGGGTTTCCACCGGAGTGGGAGCATTCTTGCTGATATGCTGGCCGGCAGTTGCGGCGGCCATGGTCATGTGGCTGATTATTCTCGGAGTGGGGCGATACGTTTCGTTGGCCTCCATCCTCGCCGCTGCATCGTTGCCCCTGCTGACTTACATGTTTTACGCACCGGGTCACGCGCCCGTGCGCGCGATTTCCATTGGGACTGCTCTTGGGGCGGTGATGATCATTTTCAAGCATAAGCCAAATATCGAGCGCCTCGTGGCGGGCACGGAAAGCCGCGTCCGTTTCCGGCGCGAGCGGCAAGGCCCATTGGACTCAGGGCAATGAAGAAAATCGCCATCATCGGTGGAGGAAGTTGGGGCACGGCGCTGGCGCTTGTGCTCAGCCGGAGCCGCCGTCCGCACACACTCTCTCTTTGGGTGCACGATGCGGAGCTTGGCGCTCTGCTTGCCTCGGGGCGGGAGAATACCGTTTATCTCCCCGGATTCACACTTCCGCAAGAGATTGAGATTACTTCCGAGATGCCTGTGGCTTTGTCCGGCGCGGATATTGTGCTCGGTGTGGTGCCGTCGTCGAATGCACGTTTCGTTTACAAAGCCATGCTGCCGCACATGAAACCCGGCGCCGCGCTGGTCAGCGCGACGAAGGGCATTGAGCACGATAGCCTCCTGAGAATGACGGAAGTGGTGGGCGCGATTTCCGCGCCGCACCCTGCTCCGCGGTTAGCCGTCATTTCCGGGCCATCCTTTGCCCGTGAAGTGGCAAAGGGAGATCCTACGGCGGTGGTCATCGCTTCGCAGGATGCCGCGCTGGCCGCCGAAATTCAGGAGGAATTTGCGGGCGCGACGCTGAGGCTTTACACCAACAATGATGTCACTGGAGTGGAGTTGGCGGGCGCGGTGAAAAATGTGATGGCTATTGCCGCGGGGGTCTGCGCGGGCCTCGGTTTGGGAGCAAATAGCAGCGCGGCGTTGTTGACGCGCGGCCTCGCCGAGATGACTCGCCTGGTCATTTCGCTGGGTGGCCGCCGCGAAACGCTCGCCGGCCTGGCGGGCGTGGGGGACCTGGTGCTCACCTGCACCAGCACGCTCAGCCGCAACCGTGCTGTGGGCGTGGAATTGGGGCAGGGCCGCGAGCTGCGGGAGATTCTCTCCACGACGCGCATGGTGGCCGAGGGCGTGGTCACCGCCGCCGCGACTCGCGAGCTGGCCCGGCGCGCGGGGATCGAAATGCCCATCACGGAGCAGATGTATTCCGTGCTTTATGAAGGCCGCTCGCCTCGCGATGCCATGCGCGAACTGATGGAGCGGCGCCTGAAGAGCGAACAGCCTTGAGTCACACCCCGCATGTTTCCTTGCTGAAATTGCCGCCCCGTACCTAGAAGGCCACCACAGTTTCACCAGTGTCCCCACTCGCCGTCGGGGCTCCGTAAAATAGATTGGTTATCCAGCCGTGCGCCCCTTGGACCTCAACTCGTTGCTGCCCCGCCGCCTGCGACTCCTCTGGATGGTGCTGGGCGCGCTCTTGCTGGTCAGCATCCTACCCATCGCCCTCTACCACCGGCAGGTCCTGCGGCTCAGCCAGGCCAAACTGGAAGATACCGAGCAGGTGCAGCAAATCGAGCTGACGCGTTCCATGGCCGGCCAAATCCAGCTGTTTGAATCAACGCTGCGGCAACAGCTCGTCAGTCTGCGGCAAAACCTGGCGCTGGCAGGCCTTCTGAACAACGTGAACGACCCGGCGAGCGCGCCGAAAGTATCGCGCCTGCTGGAGAATTTCGTGGCCGCGACACCAAACGTGGTTTACATCACCGCCGTGGGGACGGACAGGAAAGGAAGCGGCGCGGGCGACATTCGCGCGAACCAGGATCCATTTGTCGGCAATGCCTTGCAGCGCGCCTTCCGCGCCTCGGAGCAACTCCTGGAATTCCACAGTGACCCGCTGGCGCTGGAGCCCGGGAACCGCCCGGCGTTTGTGATTGCCGTCCCGCTGGAAGCGGATGGGCGCTTCACCGGAATGCTGGCTGCCGTGGTCTCGCTCGACCGCGTGCTGGAACGCTTGAAAGAGGCCAGCGCGCATGACCGCGTGGTTTTTGTCGTGGACCACGCGGGGCATATTGTCGCGCACCCGGAATCGAAAACATTCTTCCCCGGCACCGACGTCGCCGCGACATTCCCGGTGGTGGCGAAGATCCGCGACCTTCCCCGCGATTTCCGCACCACGGAAACAATGCACTTCACCTTGAAACAGGAAGGGCGCGATGTGCCGATGATGGGCGCCTACAGCACCATGCCGGAGCTGAATTGGGCGGTCGTGGCGCAGCGCAGCATGGAAAAGGCCCGGGAGGATGCCGGCGTCAACGAATTGAACAAACGCGCGCTGACGTTCGTTTTGGTCGTGAGTTTTGCCGCGCTCGTCCTGGGCTATCTGTTCGCGGTGGCGATCAGCACGCCCATCCGGGACCTCGCTGGATCCACGCGCGCCATCAGCCGCGGAGAATTCCACCAGCGGACGCCGGTGCGCGGCGCCGCGGAAATCAGCGAACTCGCCGAGACCTTCAACAAGATGGCCGGCGATATCGAGGAATATATCGAGCGGCTGAAGCAGGCGGCGCGCGAGAATCGCGAGCTCTTCCTGGGTTCCATCCGCATGCTGGCCGCCGCCATCGACGAAAAAGATCCCTACACGCGCGGCCATTCCGACCGCGTCGCCAAATACTCCATGATCATCGGGCGCGAAATGGGATTGTCCGATGAAGCGCTCGACAAGCTCCGAATCTCCGCGCTCCTGCACGACGTCGGCAAGATCGGAGTGGACGACCGCGTCCTCAAGAAGCCCGGCGCGCTCACTGACGAGGAATTTGCAATCATGAAACAGCACCCCTCCAAGGGCGCCAACATCATGCGGCCTGTGGCGCAGCTTGCCGAAATGCTTCCGGGCATCGAGCTGCACCACGAGCACGTGGACGGGCGCGGCTATCCCTACGGATTGCGCATGGAGGAGATCCCCATGATGGCGCGCATCATCGCCGTCGCCGACACGCTCGACGCTATGACCACCAACCGCCCTTATCAAACCGCTCTGGAACTGGATTTCGCGCTT
>JBGOTC010000155.1:0-7524 GCA_041476305.1 Terriglobia bacterium | reverse complement strand
GAAGAAATTGAGCGGCGGCTCTCCGAAGCCGACGCGATGTTGTTTGTGCGAGGGGGAATTTCCAGCCGGCGCGGAAGCGCACTGGCGGGAATTGTTTGCGGCCTGCCCGTGGTGGCCTTCGAGGGAGCTGAGACGGGCGCGCCGGTGACGGAAGCGGGAGTAATACTCGTTCACGAAGGAGACCGCGACGCGCTCGGCGACGCCCTTGCGCGCGTGCTGCGCGACGACGCATTGCGCGGCGAATTGAGCCGGCGGAGTTTTGTTGCGCGCGACAGATATTTTTCGTGGGATGTGATCGCAGCGAGTTTTCTGCAGGTGCTGAACCGTGGCTGAGCGCCGCTACCGGTTGCTGCTCGTTTCGACGCATGCGGTGCAATACGCCTCGCCGGTGTTCCGCGTGATGGCGCGGCATCCTCGTTTGGAGATTCAAGTGGCCTACTGCAGCCTGCAGGGAGCGGAAGGCGGCGTGGATCCTGAATTTGGCCGCGCGGTGAAGTGGGATGTGCCGCTGCTCGATGGCTATCCGTGGAAAGAGGTGCGGAACCGCTCGCTGCGTCCCGGGTTCGGGCGATTCTTCGGGCTGCTGAATCCGGGGTTGTGGCGCATGGTGCGGAAGGGCCGCTACGACGCGGTGGTGATTTACACCGGTTACCGCTATGCAAGTTTCTGGATTGCGCTGGCGGCCGCGAAATGGAGCGGGACGAAAGTGATTTTCGGGACAGATGCCACGACCATTCAGCTGCGTGACGGCGCGCGTTGGAAACTGTGGCTGAAGCCGAAGATGCTCTCGCGCATTTACCGGTTTGCGGACAGCACCTGGGGAGCCTCCGAAGCGGGGAAAGAGTATTTGAAGAGTCTGCGAGTCCCCGAGGACAAGATCGGCATTGTGCCGCTGGTGGTGGATAACGATTGGTGGCTGGCGCGCGCGGGCGAAACGAATCGCGCCCGCACTCGCGCAAAATGGGGAGTGCCGGAGTCCGCGCCCATCGTGCTGTGCTGCGCGAAGCTGCAGCCCTGGAAGCGCCCGCAGGACGTGCTGCAGGCATTCGCGCGCGCGAGAGTGGCGGGATCGCACCTGGTGTTCGCGGGTGACGGGCCGCTTGCCGGCCCGCTGGAGCGGGAGGCTTCCGACCTGGGGGTCCGTGACCGCGTGCATTTCCTCGGATTCCAGAACCAATCGGCGATGCCGGAAAATTATTGCGCGGCGGACCTGTTCGTCCTGGCATCGGAATACGATGCCTGCCCCGCAGCGGTCTGCGAAGCGATGCTTTGCGGCCTGCCGGTGGCCATTAGCGACGAAATCCGCGGGCGGCGGGAGCTGATTGATGCCGGCGAGACCGGGACGATCTTCAAGTGCGGCGATGTAAGTGCGCTCGCGGAAATCATGCGCGGCGCGCTGGCGGATCTTCCGCGCCTTGCGATGATGGGCAAGGCGGCGCGGCGAAGAATGGACTCCTGCTCTCCAACAACAAATGTGGAGAGTTTTGTCCGTCTTCTTGACGCCACATTCGGCGTCACGGCGGTTTCAAGCCGCGAGGCGGATTCGCGGCAGGCAACCACCAAGGGCGCAGCATGAAGTTGCTGATGTATTCGCATGCGTTTGCTCCCGCTGTCGGCGGAGTGGAAACCCACGCTATGCACCTTGCGCGCGGCCTTGCGCTTCTCGGCAGAGAAAAGGTGCAACTGACGGTGGTGACGAAGACGCGGGGGAATGGCTACGATGATTCCGCGCTGCCATTTCGCATCGTGCGCCGCCCGGGAATAGTTCAACTTGGAAAGCTCATCCGGTGGGCGGACGTGATCCACCTGGCTGGGCCGGTGCTCACTCCCCAGATCTTGTGCTCCTTTCTGCGCAAACCCACCGTCGTGGAACACCACGGGTATCAGGTGGTTTGTCCCAACGGCTCGCTCCTGAAGGAGCCGGAGAAGACTGTGTGTCCCGGCCACTATATGCGCGGTGAGTACAGGACATGCCTGAAGTGCGATGCGTCGGCGGTGGGATGGGGCGCCAGCCTGAAAGCGCTACTGTTGACGGGGCCACGGAGGCGCCTGAGCAAACGCGCGACAGCAAATATCTGCATAACGCAGCATGTGGCCGAACGCATACAGCTTCCCCGGACTTCCATCGTGTACTACGGCGTGCCCGCCCAGGAAATCTCAAGAGATCCAGAGGGAATCATCCAGTTTGCCTATTTGGGCCGTTTTGTTTCAGAGAAGGGTCTTCCTCATCTCATTGAGGCAGCAAAGATTCTCGATGAGGATGGAATCAACTTTCGATTGCTGATGATTGGCGATGGGCCGGAGCGCAATGAGCTGGAACAACAGGTTCAACGGCTTGGCTTGAGCGCCAGAATTGAATTCACTGGATTCCTCGGTGGAAAAGAGTTGGAAGAAGCGGTCGGAAGGGTATCGGCTGTGGTGATGCCTTCGATCTGTGAGGAGACGGCGGGCCTTTCCGCGATCGAGCAAATGATGCGAGGGCGTCCTGTGGTGGTTTCGGACATCGGCGGCCTTGCCGAGGTGACGGGAGACGGTGGGTTGAAATTTCCTCCCGGTGACGCCGTGGCCCTGGCAAAGTGCCTGGCGCGTTTGGCGGAAGACTCCGGCTTACGCGCTGAACTGGGAGCGCGCGCCAGAAAAAGGGCACTGACACTTTTTTCAATGCAACGGACGGTAGAGGACCATCTCAAGGTCTATGAGAACGCTTTCGGGAGATCGAAATAGAATTGGTGCTCCATGGGATCTGATCGACTCAAAACTGTGATTCGGGCTGCCGTGCCAAGATCTCTCAGAAACTGGCTGCGGTCGCCAGCCAAATCAAGCCAATGGTTGTGGGATGCGACCAGATTTTACCTGGGGTCCACTCGAACATTTCAATTTCCTCCGAATCTGAAATTAGCTTGTCATCCGCATGCCTATGATGTGGCCTATCAAGCGCAGATCGCTGATCCGCTGCAAAAAGAAGAATTTCAGAACTTTCTTCTGCAGTGCAGCGAGGGGATGTTCCTGCTGGACATAGGAGCAGCCTTTGGCATCTTCAGTCTTGCAGCTGCCCGTCTTGGCGGGAAGGCCATTGCCATCGATCCCTCCCCAATTGCCACGCGCATGATTGCCAGGCAGGCCGCCTTGAACGGGCTTTCAGATCGAATTCAGATTATTCAAGCGGCGGTCAGCAATGAAATTGGCTCCGTGAGCATGCTGAATTCCGGAATTTTCTCGGATGGATATTTCAAATTCACACCAAGCAGGCCGCGAAGCGAACTAACGGAGACAAAGGCCATAACGATCGATCAAATCGTCACTCAATACGGCGCCCCAACCCACATCAAGATCGACGTGGAAGGCCAGGAAGCGGCAGTGCTTCGCGGCGGCCGCGCGACATTGGATCTGCAATCGCCGGTGTTGTTCATTGAACTGCACACCGAAATGATTACCGCGGAGGGCGGGGACCCCGGTCTTGCCCTGGATGAGCTCGAGCAACTCGGTTACGAAACTCTTGCACTTAATGGAAACCCCATGGAACGAAACGCGATCCTGCAAGTACCCCTGATACGGATCGTTGCGGCAAGAGCTACCGGAAAGTAGCACAGTACCAATCCTGCAAATGCTTATTCGCCGGGGGCTGGTTCGTGAGAAAATACCGTCCGACTACACATACGTCCGTGGCGAGATTTGGCCCGCAAACAGTAACAATTGAATAGAATGGGCGAAAAAGACTCATGTTGAATGTGCGCACTGAAATCCTCGGAAACAAGATGGTGAAAGCCATCGGGTTGACCATTGGCCTTTTTTACCTGACCTATCTGGTCTCCGGCTGGGTAATCGAAGACAACTACTCCTACATGACCCTGACTGTTGTGGGCGCCGTTGGCATTGCGACCTTCATGACCATCATGAAGGACTGGCGCTCAGGTGTGTTTCTTTTTCTGGGATGGCTGGTGATGGAGGACCAGATCCGCAAGTACCTGGGCAACAGCACAATGATTTTCTTTGCAAAAGACGTTGTTGTAGCCATGACCTATGCTTCGATGCTGGAAGCGAGGCGCCGCGGCAAGCTTTTGACGTTCAAACCGCCGTTCATGATATGGCTGGGGCTCTTCTTCTGGATGGCCGCGATTCAGGTTATGAACCCACATTCGCCCAGCGTTTTTTTTGGCCTGCTGGGCATGAAGACATATTTCTATTATGTGCCCCTGATGTTTGCAGGGTATGCCATTCTTCGCACCGAAGCCGATCTGTACAAAATATTGATGATGAACATGTGGATTGCATTGATTGTGTCCGGATTCGGCCTGCTGCAGTCCTTCGGCGGTGGCGGATTCTTGACGCCGGGCAACATGGATCCCGATCTCTATGATCTTTCGCATGTGGGCCGCGGTGAAGCTCGGCTCGGGACATTGTTCACGCGTCCCACGTCATTATTCGTCAGCGATGGTCGTTACGGACAGTTTCTAATTCTGCTGTTTGTACTTGCCTTCGGAACGGCGGGCTACCTGCTGATGCGCACAAAGCGCGGACGATACATCGTTTTTGGCGCATTAGGGACGGTGGCAATCGCGACAGTAATGACCGGGAGCCGTGGGGCATTTCTATACCTTATTCTGGACGCCATTGTCCTGAGTATCGCGCTTCTCTGGGGCGCGCCGTGGCGCCAACGGCAGGCGTTTCGCTTGGGTAAAGTGGTTCGCAATGCGTTTGCCGTCAGTGCGTTGGCAATTTTGCTTGCGATCGTGTTTTTTCCGGATGCCGTCCGCGCGCGCTGGGCACTTTATGTGGATACGCTTTCACCTACCAGCCAGAAGTCTGAACTCCGATTCCGCGTGGTGGACTATCCAACGCAGAATCTGGAATCGGTTTTTTCGCAGCCGAACTGGAGATGGGGGAATGGGACTGGTGTAGCTTCACTTGGAATTCAGTACGTGACCCGAGCCTTTGGAGTTCCGCGCGCAAATGTCGGGGCGGAAAGCGGTTACGGCGCTCTCATTTCCGAATTTGGCCTCCTCGGGCCCATCCTTTGGATCGTGTGGACCCTCAGCCTGGTGGTGTCCGCGTGGAAAGTGGTAAGAAAGTTGAAGCAAACCCCCATTTTCCCGGTTGCGTTTGCAATATTCTGGTATTCATTCATGGTGCTCATTCCCTTTACATTCTATACGTTAAATAGTTATCAAAACTATTTGACGTGCGCCTACCTCTGGCTGATGGTAGGAATGCTATACCGCCTCCCGGGCCTGCTGGCCGAGCATAAAGCTGCCGCCGTCAACCATGCCCAAGCCCGCACATAAACCGCGACTGGCAATCCTTTCCCCCTTTGTGGATAAGCGTCATGGAACCGAGCGATGTCTGGCAGAGCAAATCGAGCGGCTCGCGGGCGACTTCGAGATACACCTCTACAGTTCACGGGTGGAGGACATTGATCTGGCCCAAATCACCTGGCACCGGGTCTCCATGCCTCCGGGACCCCACTTATTTCGCTATGTCTGGTGGCTATTTGCGAACCGCATTTGCCGTTGGCGAGGCAAGACGTGGCGGGGACTATCCCCAGACCTCACATATTCGCCCGGAGTGAATTGCTTCGACGCGGACCTCATCAGCGTGCATGAGCTATTTGGGAACTTGGGCAGGCGCATGAGCGAGGAGATGAGATTCGGGCGCAACCCAATGAGAGTGTGGCCAAAGTTACTCCACCGCCGCATGTACTACTGGCTCGCAGAAAAGCTGGAAAACAAATTCTATCGAAAGAAAGGCACTCAGCTCATTACTGTATCGCAGAGGACCTCGAGGGATTTGAAAGAATTGTATGGGCGCGAGCATCTTCCAATAGTTATTTACCACGGAATTGATGCGAAGAAATTTTCGCCAAGCCGACGGAGTGAATTGCGAGCCTCGGCGCGCACTACACTAGGGATTAACGAGGATGATTTTGCAGTCCTCATGATTGGCAATGACTGGAAGAAAAAGGGCTTGCCGTGTCTGCTGGAAGCAGTGGGTCGGCTGAATAACACTCGAATGCTCGTCCTTGTTGCTGGGAAAGATACTTCCACTGCGTACAAGGAGACGATCCGGCGCGTTAACTTGATCGATCGGGTTAGGTTCTTGCCCTCGCGGCCCGATGTGGAGTTCTATTATGCTGCCGCCGATGTGTGCGCGATGCCATCTATGGAAGAAGCTTTTTCGCTGCCTCCGGCCGAAGCCATGGCATGCGGGTTGCCGGTGATCGCGAGTCGCGCCGCGGGCGTGAGCGAGATCATGCATCATGGTGAGGATTCGTTGATTCTGGAGGATCCCGGGGACGCAAAAACTCTTTCGGAATGGCTGGATCGGCTGAGCCGGGATTCAGAGTGGCGCCACAAGTTGGGGGAGGCCGCGACTGTGACGGCAGCCCAATACACCTGGGAGCGAAACGCACTCCAATTGAGAGAAATCCTGAATACCATTTACGGGCAAAGGCAGCACGCGTGAATTCACCACCCATCGTCCCGGTTCGCGACCCGCTTGCGCGAGGGAAAGGGAATCACTATCCCATCCTGGACTCGCTTCGGTTCGTTCTTGCTCTCTGGGTGACCATCGGACATTTCGGGATGTTTCCTCTGTTCGAGGGAATGGACGTCTCCACGGCATTCGTCAGATTCGTTACGCACGCCTGGAGCTCCATCGTATTTGGGACGCCCGCGGTCATTGGTTTCTTCGTCATCTCCGGATTCTGCATACATCTTCCGTTCCTGAATCAAGAAAAACTCCCTGTAGGGCGTTACTACGCGCGGAGGTATACGCGCATCCTTGTGCCGGTGTTTGCGGCGATATGGATTTGGAAGCTGTTTGGAAACAAGCAGGGATGGTTTGGCGAACACTCCATTTTGTGGGAGTCGGTGCTGTGGAGCCTGGTCTGCGAAGAAATTTATTATGCGTTGTATCCGTTGGTCCGGTGGGTACGCAGGCGATATGGATGGATGCCCGTCTTTGTCACCGCCTTTGCCGCCAGCCTGGCGTTTGCCGCCACTCACCTTCATGCCCTGGATTGGACCGCGCTCGGTCCGTTGGGCACCGCATTTCTGTTGTTTCCCGTTTGGCTGATGGGTTGCGTCCTTGCGGAAAAAAGCAGCACGATTCCTCCACTGGAATCCGCGTGGGTAATTTGGAAATGGAGATTCTTTGCCTGGGCCGGATGCTGGGCCTCCGAGATGCTTCATTTCAAGACCGGAATTCATTTGCCACAGACCATGCTGTGGTTTGGGGTCCTGGCGTGGTTTTGGATGGAGAAAGAGATTGCTTACGGGAAGCATCATCCACCGTCCCGCATGCTGGTGTTCGGCGGCGCCTGGAGCTATTCGTTATACCTGATCCACGGGTCCACTCCGGCGCTCTATGAAAAGCTACGGATTCCAAACCTCGGATACATTTTGAATTGGTGCGCGATGCTCACGCTCGCGCTGGCGATGGCCTATGTGTTTTACCTCTTGGTGGAAAGACCGTCGCACAAAGTGGCCCGAAGAATCCGCGTGACGGACAAGCGACAGCTGATTTCGG
>JBGOTC010000154.1:0-7538 GCA_041476305.1 Terriglobia bacterium | reverse complement strand
CGTGGACGTTTTCTGGAAGGGATTCCTCGCGAACCGCTCCGGCTACCGCATGGGGATTCCGTCGGTGCCCCTTGCCGACTTGTATGAAGGGTGCCGATCGACGGTGGTCGCGCAGGGGGGCGATGTGAAGTTTCGCGCAACTGTGCGTGGCCTGAAAATCGCCGATGGCGTCATCAGCGGTGTCGCGCTCGACACTGGAGAAGCCCTGTTCGGAGATCATTATGTTTCCGCCGTACCCCACGACGCTCTGCTCGAATTATTGCCGGCGGAAGTCGTGGCACGTGAATCTGCCTTTGCAAATCTGCGAAACCTGCGCACCTCGCCCATTACAGGCGTCCACTTTTGGTTTGACCGGGAAGTAATGACGGAGCCGTTCCTGACTCTCCTCGGGACCACGACGCAGTGGATATTCAACAAGTCGTTTCTCTATGGTGAGGCGATGCCCGCCGGCGGCAGACAATACTTGCAACTGGTCATCAGCGCCAGTTACGATTTGGTATCGCGGTCGAGGCAGGAGATTGTGGACCTGTGCCTCTCAGAAGTCAGGAAGGTGCTGCCTGCTGCGCGCGAGGCGCAATTGGTCAAGTCCACAGTGATCAAGGAAACCGCGGCAACATTTTCTCCCAAGCCTGGCTGCGACCGTTGGCGCCCGGTGGCGAAGAGCCCGATTCGCGGACTATTTCTGGCGGGTGATTGGACGGCGACCGGCTGGCCGGCGACGATGGAAGGCGCCGTCCGCAGCGGATACCTAGCCGCGGAGGCAGTCACCCTTTCCGATGGCGCGGCGCGAAGTTTTTTGAAACCCGATTTGCCGATTGAAGGAATTTCCAGACTAATTGCCGGACGCCCCGGCAGGAAAGCATGAGGAAGAGTATGGCGAAGGCCAAATCCAAATCAAAATCCGCACTCAAACCAAGGAAAGTCGTGCTCCTGGTGGGAACGCGCAAGGGCGGTTTCATTTTTCAGAGCGACTTGCGCCGCAAGGCCTGGTCCATGGAAGGCCCGTTGTTTCCAGGGATGCAGGTGCATCATTTTATTGCCGATCACCGCGATCCCCGCAAAGTGATGTACGCCGCCGCGAATAACGATTGGTTCGGCTCCGACCTCAAGCGCACTCACGACGGCGGCAAGACCTGGCTCGGGACAAAAGATGGCGTCCGCTACGAGGAGGAGTCCGGCCTGAGCGTGAAACGCCTCTGGCACATCCGCCCCGGCCGCGCGAGTGAACCGGGCGTCGTTTATTGTGGCGTGGATCCCGCAGGCTTGTTCAAGAGCACTGACGGTGGAGAGTCTTGGAGCGAGGTGAAAGGGCTCAATCGCCACTCCACTCGTCCGAAGTGGAATGCCGGCGCAGGCGGCATGATCGTCCACACGATTCTTTTGGATGAGTCCAACCCAAAGCGAATGTATGTCGCCATTTCCGCAGCCGGCACATTTCGGAGCGACGACAACGGGACGACGTGGCACCCGAAGAACAAGGGTGTCCTCGCAGATTTTCAGCCTGAGAAATTTCCAGAAGTGGGCCAATGCGTTCACAAGTTGGCCCATGTACCCAGCGTTCCCGGCCTTTTGTACCAGCAAAATCACTGTGGCCAGTACCGCAGTGATTCCGCCGCGGACGATTGGACGGACATTTCGGCGGGTCTTCCTTCGCGGTTTGGCTTTCCCATCGCGCTGCACCCCCACGATCCGAAAACACTCTGGGTGCTGCCTCTCGACGGCGCCGAAATGCGCGTCGTCCCCAAAGGCGCCCTTGTGGCCTACCGCTCAACGAATAGTGGGAAGACCTGGCAGAAACAAACGCGTGGCCTTCCTGCGAAAAACGCCTTCGTCACCATTCTGCGGGAAGCCTCTTCCACAGATGCATGCGATCCGGCAGGCGTTTATTTCGGTACCGAAAACGGGCAACTCTATTACACACGCAATGAAGGCGGGCAGTGGCAGTTGTTAGCTGAGAACCTGCCGCCCATCATGAGCGTGGAGGCAGCAGTCATCTAAGTCAGTTTTGAGGTTTGGAATCCGGCATCTCAGAGCTGGAGAGGTGTCTTTCTTTTTCGGTCAGTGAATCGCATCGCGCGTCCAACTCCGCGTATACGGCACCGTACTGGCCGCGGAAAGCCTCGAATGCTGACTCCGTTGTCCAATAGTCGAGCGTCAAATACCTGCGCGGAAAGGAAACATCGCGTATCAGACGGGTGCCTCGGTAATCGCGGGAACGCCGGAACAACTGTGCCCATTCTCCATCCGGCCCATATACTGATTCAAATGTTTTTTCGAGTCCGCACTTGACTTGGAACTCCCAGAGGTTTACAAACATTACTTACCTGTCTCCACCGCTCTTGGACTCCCTGGCAAAGTTTTCTGCGGATTGTTGGCAATCTCGGGCGGAGTGTAGCAGTTCCACGGTTTGTGAGGTACCCCCATCCACGTCGGTGCCGGATTGAATAGCCACGCCTGCGCACAACTGCATCGGAACTGCGGGGTTTCGGGAGGTCCGTTTGGATAGGAAGTACAAACAGCATGGTTATCAGGATTCCGGCAAGCCAGAAAAGCGCGAGCGGCCGAAAGAGCAGCCCCGGCCTCCGCGACAGGAGCAGATTGGCCCGCGCACGCCGCGCATGGTCGGCACGGTCTTGCGCGCCCGCTGCACCAGTTGCGGCAATGTCCTCACTTCAGGATTCGATCCCAACGGCGCCTGCCCCAAGTGTGAAACGTTCCTTCATTCCTGCAAGCAGTGCGTGAATTTCGATACCGGCGCGCAGTATGAATGCACCCAGCCCATCTCGGAGCCGGTGCTGAAGAAGAGCGCCCGGAACGACTGCAAGTTTTTTGAATTTCGCATGACCGTGGAGAAGGATACCGCGCCCATCGCTCCCGCTGCTTCCTCCGCTGTTCAGAAGGAGTATTCCACCGGCGCTGCTCGCCCCAATGACGCCCGCAGGGCCTTCGAAGACCTTTTCAAGAAGTAAGTTTGCCAGCATAATTCTTCCATGGCCTCGCGGTTTCGAAATCTATTAAGACTCACGCTTTGCATCCTTGCGCTTGCTTCAGCCATTCAAATCTGGCCTCGGAATTCAACCTTACCCCGCTCGTTAATCCGCTTCGGCAACCTCCATTCGACAGCCGATGACCTCGTTGCGCGGGGAAAGGAGAGGTACAAGGCCTACAAGTGCTACGAGTGCCACGGTCAAAACGGAGAAGGAACAGACGAGGGAGTTGATTTGAGGGCTTCACATTTGACTGCCGACGAAGTGGAGAGAACTCTAAAGAGGCCCAGCGCCGACGCCGATGCAAAGGGAATGCCCGCCATTCCAGCTGACAGTCCTGACCTCAAACCCCTTGTTGCCTTCGTCCTGAGTTTGCGGCCCCCACCGCCGAAGTGACGGACCGTGTATGGCAGTCAATGTCCAGACAATAGTGTTGAGGAACTAAACCAGAGGGTCAGGAAACAACGTCGGCTCGCGCTGCGGGACGGGTGGCACACCCTTCGCCACCAAGTAGAGTCTCAGGGCGGGTGGTCCGCAGGCCAGTAGGGCCGATCACCAAACATAAGCCCAGCCCGTCAGGGCTGGGCATCGAGCCCAGCGCATACCTCCGAGCGCCGTAGGCGCGGAACTAAACTGTCCGGGCACTCTATTCAGCCTGAGCTACAGCGGAGTTTACCCTGAGCGGAGTCGAAGGGGCTCCGCGGGAAGCAACGACGGGCTGATTGCCGGCATCACTGATAATGTGGACAACGGCCGCAGTGCGAGCTATATGTACGACGCCCTTGGGCGCTTGAGCGCCGCCAGCACCACGGGCTCGACGAATTACCCCGCCTGGGGTCTTTCCTGGACCTACGACCGCTATGGCAATCGCACGGCGCAGAGCATCGCCTCCGGCTGCTCGGGTCTCACCTGCCCCACCAACTCTGTCGCCGTCAGCGCCAGCACCAAGCGCATCACCGACACCGGCTACAGTTATGACGCCAGCGGCAATATGACCAGCGACGGCTACAACACTCTCGTATACGACGCCGCAAGCCGACTCATCAGAGCCAGTAACGGTTCATCCGCTGGCGACTATGTGTACGACGGCAACGGCCTCCGCGTGAAGAAGTGCGTGCCGGATTGCTCTTCTCCCACGACAACCACGGTGTACGTTTTCTCAGGGAGCATGGTCCTCGCCGAATATGAAAACGGCGCAGCCGTTGGGTCCCCCACGCGGGAGTATCTCTATTCGGGCAGCCTTCTCGCGACGATTGATTCTTCGGGGACGAAATATCATCACGGCGACCACCTCTCCGCGCGCCTCACCACGGATTCCTCCGGCAACAAAGCCGGCGAGCAAGGCCACTTCCCATTTGGTGAATCGTGGTATTCAGTGAATTCCACGACCAAGATTCAGTTCACCACCTACGAGCGCGACAATGAATCCGGCAACGACTACGCCATGGCCCGCTACAATGTCAGCCGACTCGGCCGGTTTTCCTCGCCGGATCCGCTTGCGGGCGACATAGGTGATCCGCAATCGTTAAATCGCTATTCGTATGTATACAATTCCCCGGTCAATATGGTCGATCCGTTTGGGCTAGAAAGCACGCCACCTGGTGCCGGGAGGACTAACTTATTGGCTTGGTTCTCAAGATTATTCAGAAACTTGTTCAGTGGCAGCGGTGGAGGTGACAGTGTACTTGGCGGTGGGGGTGGGGCTGCCGGCGGAGATATGGTACCTATTTGGCGGGATGGTTCGATTGCGGATGGGGATCCTGGCAGAGCTGAGGGGGGTGGTGGGGGGAGTGGCGGAGGCGGTGGAGGGGGAGGCGTCACGAAGAATCCCAACAAGACTTTTGACTGCAATACGAACGCCGCCGGAGTAATCAGCGCGGTCAAGGCGAATTTTCCCCAGTTCGCAAATTACAGCGGTCCGTTCGTTACGATCGTGGGTCCTGCTATGGCTTGGGTGAAATTCGGAAATACACCGGTCTCGGTGGGTAATCAGATCTCAATACATGAAAAATCAGTTGTGTTCGTTGGGGGAGCAGTCCCCATTCCAACGCCGCCGGCAAATGTTTCTGTGACGGTCGCTTCAAGTTCAGCTACGAATTTTAGCTTTTATACCAACCCGGGTCACGTTCTGTACCCAGCGACAATAAGTTTCACTGCCACTGGCGTTGGGAACGGACAGGTTAATTTCAGCGTTAACATAAATGGTCAGTTCTCTGGTGTGGGCTCAGAAGTTCAATATTATGGTGGTGGATTTAGCTTGGAGAACAGTATCTGGAATAATCTCATCAACAATGTTCGGAGGTTTTGTAATGGAAGATAGCCGGGATAGCTCGGTGGCAGACGGAATGCTGAAAGACCATACTTCTTCGGACAAAATGATTCGCGTGGCAATTCGGTCCGTCTGTCTTCTCACGATGATCGAATACACCTTGGAGCTTTTCTCTCAGTCCTATTTTCATTTGGTAAGTCGGGAAGGCATTGGGAAGCTGCTCGTCGGATGGTACGTGCTATCGTCCTTCTTGCTCCTGCTAGTTGTACTCGTGAGAAGGAGTCGGACGGGAGCAGGCTCTCGTCATCAAAGAGCCGACCGCGTTGACCTAGTGCTCGTTTCTCTGTGGGCCGTCTATTTCTGGGGTTCCTTCTTCTATGCCCTCGGCCACTACGGCACTATATGAAATTGGTAGGTTGTCCCTCGCCATAACTAGAAACGGCGCGGATTTCTATCGATCCGTCGCATTTGACCGGTCGCCAACTCATCAAGAAGGGTGAGCGTGTCCTGGAGGTAAGCCATTTCTCGCAAACTAATGACCTTGTCCCTCGTCATAATTCAATCCGTGGGTGGATAAACACATTTCTTGGTGAATCCTGCAGTTCAAATTTGACCAGGAAGCAGATTTGGAAACCGGGGACAGACGGGACGTTTTCTAATACTTTACTTTTTGGCGGCGCTGTTGACCTTCTCCATTCGAAAACCTTTCTAAGTGCTTTTCTTACCCTCCGCGCGCATTTCGCTCGGCACCATCGAGTCCTGACCTGCCCCCTAGCTCCGCGCAAGGGATCATACGACATCAAACCCCTCTGAATTGGTAACTTTTGCTTCCACGGATCCTTCGAGTTGCGGCGCACAGAACCGGTGCGGGCGCTCGTCATCCAGCCACGTTGAGCCACCGACGAAACGAGAAGCGCTCTTGAAGCTTGAACAATGGGTTCAAGTTGAGAAGGATCGTATTACGAGACACTAAGTCAAAGAGCCTGGGAATCCCAGACTCTCTTCTTTCCTGTAGTCAATTTTGTAGCTGCGAGATCCTCAAAGACCAACAGACCTCAATAAGAGTGCATGCCTCGGGCGCAAGAGATTCCATCAAAAGCACTTAATTTCTGCAAGAATTAATAGATTTCAATAGGTGGCCGTCACCTGACTACGAACCAGAAGGTCGGGAGTTCGAATATCTCCGGGCGCGCTATATTTTTCAAGGACTTAGCTCCGTCGGGCGAGCCCGAAACTCGACCCTCTGGTTTGTGGCCGGGTGGCCCAGGTTTCGATGGGGAGACGATCCAGCCCTTGGACTGGGTGGCCCATGTTTCGCGCAAGCGAAACGTGGGGGATTTCGAAGGCTCGGCCAAACCTTTGACCTGATCGCGGACCCTCCCATTCGAATAGCTTTCCCAATTCCGTCTTCCGATTCGAATACTAATCAGTAATCTCCTCTTGACAGCCATATACCTTTGAGCTAACATTGTGCATGGGCCACGGAGCCGCAGCCCTGCCTACCGGCAGGCAGGCAAATCGCGCTCCGATGTCCCGCGCCTGCCGTAGCTGGCGAGAGTCTCGCATGTCCGCCGCGCAAGCTCGCAAAGAAACCAAGACCTCTAAACCTATACAGCTCATACTCTTACGCATTTCCGCGCCCGCAAACCCTTACGGCTCATACTCTTGCGAAAAGTTGGGGTGCCGCCCATATAGCATGGGCGGGCCGACGCGGTCAGGTTCGCTTGAGCCGCGCGGCACAAGAAAAACGTACTCGCCTGCTACGGCAGGCCAATGCCGACAGGGTGCGAATCGCTGCAGCCCCGCAGCACTTCAAGAGTGTGGGGGTATCCGCTTCCTGAGCGTAGCGAATGGATCTGGTGCCGCGCACCATGGCTGCGCGGGCTGATGGCGTGCGCTCCGCTGCATCGCCCCAGCACTAGAACAATGCCGCCAGCCACGGCAGGCCCGCTGACGGGGGATTCTTGGCTGCTATGCAAGCGGGTCAGGGAAGAGAGTGGGCTCGCGCTGTGGTTCGCTCGCGATGACTTCCAACTGAGGATAGTGGTGGCGCAACGGCTCGGGGACCTTCAATTTGTTGCCGGTGAGAAGGTGAATCAGCTGCAGCGCGTTGACGATAGCCTTTCCCTGAAAGTGATTGTTCGTGACGACAAAGACTGAATCGGTGTGATTTGCAACGTGGCGGATGCGCTCGGCCCATGGCTCCAGCTCCTCTTCCTTATAGAGATAGTTGTATCGCTCTTCGGGAGGCGAGGTTGGATCATCGCTGAACCAGGTGTCAT
>JBGOTC010000153.1:0-7539 GCA_041476305.1 Terriglobia bacterium | reverse complement strand
TTCAGCCGCGGATTCTCGCGTGCAATGCGGGAGAGATAATCCTTCGCCAGTTCGCGCGCGGAAACTCTCTTTGCGCTGAGCGCCTCGCGGACTTCACCGATCGTCCATCTCTTGTGGTTCGCCATGATCAAGTCTTCTTGTAGGGGCGGGTCTAAGACCCGCCCGCTGCTGCGAGCGTCTCAGTACAATCCCCTACCTATCAATCACCTTCGGCACGCGAAAATAGGGCGCCACCGCGTCCGGAGCCTGCTCCAAAACTTCTCCCGCAATGTTGCAGGGCACAATCACGTCTTCTCGCAGCGCGGAGTTCGCGTCGGATGCTGCGCCCTCCGCCAGCACCTGAGCCATCGGCTCCACATTCGAGGTATCAACGGAATTCAGTTTCGCGATGTAATCGAGGATCGAATCGAGCTGCTCCTGGTATTTCGACACCTCGGCCTCGCTCAATTCGAGATTCGCCAGTTGCGCAACTCGCAATACTTCTTCCCGCGTGATCTTCATCCTGGCTATCTTCCTTTACAGAGTTTCGTATGAATTCGAGAGAATAGCATACCGTGGCATTGCACCCTCCAGGCAAGGTGTACAATTCGGCTTCCGCGCAGAGGTGGACCCAGCTTGTTCGATTGCCCTTATTGTGGAGATGACATTCCTAGCATGACGGTTCGTGATTGGCGACCATTCGGCTGCACACACTGTCATGGAATAGTCGCGGCCCAAACCCCATATTATCAGCAGAGGCAATGGAGTTGCTTGGCCGGTCTGGTGATATTCATATTCGGATTGACATCTTGGTGGCTCCACTTGGGCCCTATCTTGATTACTTGTCTATTCTTTGGCTCATGGATTCCACTCATAGCTTTTCGTTTTTTGGTCAACCTTTGGCCTCAGCAATTGCAATTGCGTCGCTACGACTTTCGTACACAGGACGACCTCGAAGAACTCGCTGCAATCTTGGAATCTGTTTCAACGATCCAAACATGGACACCGGACTTGGATCGGAGACTCTGGAAGCTCGATAGCACCGGTTCGTTGGACGATTGGATGGAGGGGGCTGTAACCAAGTCTATTGAATGTTTCAAAGCAAGCTTGGCGAACAAACCGTGGAAGAGTGGAGTTCGCGCATTCGCTCAACTGAGCTTCGAGAAAAAAAGGAAAGAGCTGGCTGCGATGGCAGTGGACTTGCGTCAGTATAGCAACCGTCCAGCGCATTGATTCGGATATACCTTAAGTCAACCTAATTGGTCTTGAATTGACCTGCTTTACGAACCAATGCCATGTGAACAATGAATGAATTCAAGACATCAGGATCGCGTGAATTCACTGCGCCGCGGAAACTTCGTTGAAATGTAATCGTCCACAAGAGCCTGGAAGGCTCGGGAAAGCTCATCGTAATTTCCGTGCAGTGTGGTGAACTTCTGGCCATCAATGTAAACCGGGCAGCGCGGCTCTTCGCCCGTACCGGGCAAGCTGATGCCGATATTTGCGGCCTTCGATTCGCCGGGGCCGTTCACGATACAGCCCATCACCGCGAGCTTCATTTCTTCGACGCCCTCATATTGTTTCTTCCACTCCGGCATCTGATCGCGGATATAGCCCTGGATACTTTCGGCCAGCTCTTGAAACGTGGAGCTGGTGGTGCGCCCGCAACCGGGGCAGGCCGTCACACTCGGCGCAAAACTGCGCAGCCCCAGTGCCTGGAGCAACTCGCACGCGGCATAAACTTCCTCACGACGGTCGCCGCCCGGCTTGGGAGTAAGCGAAATGCGGATCGTATCCCCGATTCCTTCATGAAGAAGTATCCCCATGGCCGCGGAAGACCAAACCGAGCCCTTGAGTCCCATCCCTGCCTCGGTCAATCCGAGGTGCAATGGCTGCTCGGTTCTTGAAGAAAGATCGCGGTAAACCGTAATCAGATCCAGCGGCCGAGATGTCTTGCAGGAAATAATGATCTGGTCCTTGCGCAGCCCGGATTCCAGCGCCAGTTCCGTGGACTCCACCGCCGAAAGCACCATGCACTCGTTGATGATCTCTTCCGAAGAAAGCCCCAGGTCGCCGTCGGTGTTCTCCTGCATCTTCTTCATGACCAGCTCTTGATTCAGCGAGCCGCCATTGACTCCGATGCGCACCGGCTTGCCGTGATCCCGCGCGATGTGGCAAATCGTGGAGAACTGCTCGTCACGGCGCTTCCCCGCCCCCACATTCCCGGGGTTGATACGGTATTTGTCGAGCGCGTTGGCGCATTGGGGATACTGCTTCAGCAGCACGTGGCCGTTGTAATGGAAGTCGCCGATAATCGGGACGTTGCACCCCGCGTCGCGCAACCGTTGCTTGATTTCCGGCACCGCCGCCGCTGCTTCCGGCACATTCACGGTAATGCGTACCAGCTCCGAACCCGCCTGTGCGAGTTCCAGGCACTGTTGAAAAGTGCTCGCCACGTCGGCGGTGTCGGTGTTGGTCATGGACTGCACCACCACGGGCGCGCCTCCGCCCACCATGATGTGGCCGACCTTCACTCCATGAGTTTTCCTGCGTGAAATGTGTGAGTGGCTCCCTGTGGGAGTGGCAGCCGTGCCTGCCGCCGCGCCGGTTGCCGCGGTAGCCTTGTCGGAAATGCGCACGAATGGCGTTTCAGATTTCATCGTCTCTGCCAGTTGGAATCCTTATTATATCGCGGAAAGGCTACGCGCCGCTCAGCGTTGCGCCAGAACGCATGCCATCACTACACAACGGCTTTGCGCTCCAGGCCAAGCTGCTCTGCAATTCCTCGCATGGCCTCAATACAAAATGTGATGTGGTCTGCCAACGGGATTCCCATTTCTTCCGCGCCTTTGCGCACATCATCGCGGTTCACTCCCCGCGCGAACGCCTTATCTTTCAGTTTGCGGATGACGGAGTCAGCTTCCACCTCGAAAATTGTCTTGCCCGGTTTCACCAGCGAGCACGCCGTCAGAAATCCAGCCAACTCATCGCAGGCGTAAAGAGTTCGATCGAGCGGAGTCTCTCGCGCCACACCGGTGTAATCGGCGTGCGAAAGGATGGCGTGGATCATCTCTGCAGGATAGCCGCGCTCGCGAAGAATCTTCGAGCCTTCAAACGGATGCTCCGCGTCAGCGCGATGATCATTGTTGGGCCAGCGCTCGTAATCGAAATCATGCAGCAGCGCTGTGATGCTCCACAAGTTCTCGTCCGCTCCGTTTTTGCGGGCGTAGGCGAGAACGCACGCTTCCACCGCGAGCGCATGCTTGCGCAAACTTTCGTTCTGCGTGTATTCGCAGAGCAGGTTCCATGCTGCTTCCCGGCTGATTCCCACTGTCCCTCCGTACAGGAAACAAAAGGCGAACCGGTAGATTACCGCAATTTCAGGGTATTCCGGGTGTTGATGCGGCGTTTGTGGACAACAAACAGGGGAAATGTGACTAACGCCAATAATTTTCAAAAAATGTCTTGACACGGATTGGCATCCCGATGACAATGCCCTCCGCGCCTGTTTCTGTCTTCCCCTCGAGGTAGGTCCTCCCTTCCGCAAGCCAGAAGAATAAGTGAGGGGCACCGGTGTCGGAAAACAACGGCAACAAGAGCCTAAACGAGCTCGATCGGGAAGTAACACGCTGCAAAACGTGCGGCTTGGTTCAGTACCGCACCAAGAACGACTTTTGCAGGCGTTGTCTGCACATGCTGCCGCCAAAGGTGGAATTCCTTGTTCCGCCGCCAGCGCCGCAGGAGTTGCCGGGCGATGAACGGCAACTTTTCGAGAAGTGGCCGAACCGCGAAACGGTCGAGAACATCGGCCAGCGGATTCGTCAGCTTCGCGAATCACGGGGCATGACGCAGAGCCAGCTGCAAGCTCGCTCGCGCGTCTCGCGCTCCTACCTGTCGCGCATCGAGAGCGGACAGATGACCCCCAGCCTCGGAACCCTTGAAAAAATCTCCGAGGCGCTGGGCGTCGGCCTGAACCGCTTCTTCGTGCCGGAGTCGAATGGCGAAACACTGCTCGAAGACCCCTTCATCCAGGGTCTCCGGCCGTTCCTTCGCCAGCTCGATTGGGAGCAGTGGCAATCCATATTGAAGAGGTTGGCAGCGATCAGCGACCACGTTGGTTCCGCGGCGGCAGTGCACACGAACGGCAACGGGCTTGTGCGCACTATGCCGCAGCCGCAGCAACCGGTGCGAATGGCTGCGCCACCGCTGACGCGCCGCCCTACGCATAGCGTCGCCGTCGGCCAGCGCTAAATCCGGCGACGCAGCCAGAGACAGTAGCGCGCAATTCAGGCGGCACGGCCCGCCATCCCGGCACTGTCGGGAGGCGAGCCGTGTCGCTTTTTTATTCTTGGTCAGGCAATGGTGTTACTGGGTCTTGCGTTCCGTGCCACCGACGCGCATCATGAAAATCTGCGTTTTTCCTTCACTCGTTGTGAGGGAAATCATGGTCATGTTGTTCTCGTTGCCTGAAACGTAGGCGATAGCCCCATTTTCCAAGGGGAGCGCCTTGCCGCCGACAGTGACCTGGTGTTCATCCCCCATTTCGCGGGTGTAATCCTTGCCCAGTTTTTCGCGGTACCACGCGTCCACTTTCTCAATGGAGTCTGATGACATGTAAATCGCCATGGAAACTCCCGCCTGCTGGCCCGGTTGCTGGCCGGGGGCGGTGATCTCCACTCCTCTGCCAGACATTGTCTCCGCGCCCGGATAGATGGGGAGTCCAAGATCCTTGACCTGTCCCGCGTGAAGGGACGCGCCGCCGAGGCTGATGTCCACATCGCCGTTGCTTCCCATCTTGACGTGAGATCTCACGAACATCCTGATCGAAACGATGATGATGATGCTCACCAGCACCACGGCCACGCCACAGCCGCCCAGCACCCACAACAGGGTGTTCTTTTGGGGTGGCGGGACGGGTGGCATGCCGCTGGGCGGAGCGGCCGGAGGCGGAGGGACAGGTGATAATGGCGTGGAATTTGGCGTTGTTGACACGGTTGCCTCCAGTTGTGCTGGCTAAGAATAATTTCACAGCCGCATGTTTCCCGTGATCCGGGCCTTGCCAATCCTAGAAGAAGCGCACCTTCACGTCGGGGCGCTTTTCCAGGTGAACGGTATCCACAAAGCGAACCTGGCGCGTATCCAGTGTCAGGATCAGTGAGTTTGTGCGTGTGCCTTCGCCGAAGAACCGCACGCCGCGAAGGAGATTGCCGTCTGTTACCCCAGTGGCGGCAAAGATGATCTTCTTGCCCGGAGCGAGTTCATCGGTATCGTAAATGCGCCGCGGGTCCTTAATCCCCATTTTCGCCAGCCGCTCCTGATGCTCGGGTTTGGAAACCACCAACCGCGCGAGGATCTGCCCGTTCAGGCATCGGAGCGCGGCTGCGGTCAGCACACCCTCGGGCGCGCCGCCGGTGCCCATCACGGCGTGGACGCCGGTGCCCACCACCGCGGCGGAAATCCCCGCGCTCAGGTCGCCATCGCCAATCAGGCGGATGCGCGCGCCGGTGGCGCGAATATCATTAATGAGCTTCTCGTGTCGCGGCCGATCAAGAACGATGACCACCAGATCTTCGATGTCCCGATCCAACCTCTTGGCGATGGCGCGCAGGTTCTCGGCTACGGGAGCGTCAAGGTCCACCGCACCCTTGCATGTGGGGCCAACTACAATCTTTTCCATGTAGAGGTCGGGAGCGTGGAGCAAGCCGCCGCGCTCGCTCGCGGCCAGAACCGCGATGGAGTTGGGCTCGCCGGTGGCGCAGAGGTTTGTCCCTTCCAAAGGATCCACGGCGATATCCACCGCCGGAAAGCTCCGCGTCTTATCGCGTTGCGCCGCGCCGACCTTTTCGCCGATAAAGAGCATGGGCGCTTCGTCGCGCTCTCCCTCGCCAATCACGATCGTTCCGTCCATGCCGACAGTGTCCATCGTGGCGCGCATGGCCTTCACGGCTTCGTCGTCGGATTTGTGGCGGTCGCCAAGGCCCATGGTGTGCGCGGAGGCGATTGCGGCCTGCTCGACGACGCGCAAAAACTCCAGACTGAGTTCTGATTCCATTCTTTCTCCTCAATTCAAACTAACCAATTGAAGCGCGGGCCATCATAGCCCAACATGCGGGTGGCACCAATCCCGAGCGAAAAGTTTCCGTGACGCTACGGCATCCGCTGGATCGTCGCGTTGACCAGGTAAGGACTATCAAACTCCGTGCGGTCGCCGGGCTTTTTCCCGGGCACCGGAAAGAGCCGCACGGAAAGCTGCTTGTGCCACTTCACAGAAAGCGATGCGACATCACCGATAATCCGCGCGAGTTGCTCCGGGGTGACGTCACCGGGAAGCGGGACAGTGTCGAGTCCGGTTCCGCAAACCGCTGAGTATGCGAGCAATGAATCGAGCGTCAACCGGCCCTCGCTCCATCGTTGGGCGAGACGCACATCTTCGAGGATAGGCAACATCAGGCCATTGAATCCCGTACGTAGGGCCGGGGCATCCTTCAACACATTCGTAATGAGTCCAGCGGCGGTCATGGTTCCAGGAGAGCCGACAGGGGCGCCGATGAGTTTTTCCAAAGCGGCGCCAATGGAAACGTCCTGGAGGGGCGCGGTGGAGGCATCGAGTCCCAGATAGTTCCATCCAGTTTTTCGTTCAATCTCCGTGGCCAGCGATTGAATCCCCATTAGGTCGCGGCGAAGGATTCCAGCCAGCGCGACGCCTGCAGCCTGAAAATCTCCGCCAGCGCCGGAAAATGCTTCATCCACAAGACCGGCACCCTGGAGTGCAATGGCAAAGCGCCGGTCGGGAGCGATGAAATAGCTGGTCGGAAAAAACGGAGAGTACTCGTCCATGGATGCCGCGGCGGCGAAATGGAAATTCCCTTCGCCTTTTGGCGTGTGGTCCTCCAGGTACTTCATCACAAAAGCTGCTTCGCGGATGGCGGGCCAGTGGATGCCCTTGTCGTCCGCCACAAGGATGCAGCCGTTCAGAGAGGAGTATTTGGCGAGGACCTCCGCGAATATTTCCACCTGCTTGTGATCGGGATCGTGAATAAAGGGAGGTCCGATCGCGGAAACAATCCCTTCTTTCATGAGTGCGGCGTCGAGGGCTTTGTAAAAATCGAGGATTTGATCGCGCGACATCCCGCGCACAACCATCTCAAAAGGTTGCGTGGTGATGCGCAGAGTCTGGACCGTGTATCCGGCTTGCTCGAAGGAAGCCTTTGCGGTCTTGAGCATCTTTGCGGCGCTGGCGACGCTTTCATCAACTGCCGCACGTTCAATTTTCGCAAATGCAGTTAGGGCGCGAATGACGGGCCTCTTCGCCGGAGAAGGCGCCTGCGGTGAACCGACGGGCGCAATCGCGAACAAAGCCGAGAGGGCGATGAGAATTCGTTGGAATTGAGTCAGTGTTTTCATGCCCATTTCAAAGTCAATTGGAACGCTTTACGCATAAGCTCCGATTCCGGTGATGCGCTCGCCGATAATCAGCCGGTGGATGTCGTGCGTGCCCTCGTAGGTATAAACCGATTCGAGGTTGTTCATGTGACGCATGATGCAGTAATCGTCCACGAT
>JBGOTC010000152.1:0-7552 GCA_041476305.1 Terriglobia bacterium | reverse complement strand
CCCTCTGGCGGGTCTGGCGTTATTGTTGGGCCGCCATGCTGCATATGGCGGCGTGCTCCGGGCGAATCGCTTTCCTTTGTCGGGCATCAGATACTACGTTCCAGCGGTGGTCCTTTATTGCGCCGCTCTCACTGTCTCCGCATGGCATTATTCGCGCGGAAAAGTTGTGTGGAAGGGACGCGAATACAGGGTCGGCATGGTGAGCAAATAACTGTGGCTCGACTGGGTGAGCTGGTTTAGAAAATGGTCACGATCACTCGCAAAATCGAGTTCTCCGCGTCGCATCTCTATCACAACGACGCGTTTTCGGCGGAAGAGAACCGCCGCGTTTTCGGCAAGTGCAACAATCCCCATGGTCACGGGCACAACTACACGCTGGAAGTGACCATTGCCGGCACGCCGGACCCCACCACAGGGATGGTGCTTGACCTCGTGGAATTGAAGGAATTGCTGGAGCGGGAAGTCATGCAACGCATGGACCACCGCTTCCTGAACCATGAAGTGGAGGAGCTGAAGGGGATGATCCCCACGTGCGAGAACATCGCCGCGGTGATCTGGAAATTGCTGGCGCCGAAAATCCGGCAGGGAAAGCTTCACCGCGTGCGGCTCTATGAGTCGCCGGACTTGTTTGTGGATTGCTCTGAATCCGCATGGGGCGAGGCGATGGCATGATGAATGTCACTCTGACGCGCCGCTACTCTTTCGCCGCCTCGCACCGCCTTCACAGTGCGCAATTGAGCGAAGCGGAGAATCAGCGGCTCTATGGCAAGTGCAACAACCCCTATGGTCACGGGCACAATTACGTGGTTGAAGTGACGCTCGCGGGACCGGTGGACCCGGCGACGGGGATGATTGCGAACCTCGCTGAACTGGATGCCTACGTGCAAAAAAACGTGCTCGAGGATTTCGACCACCGCTACATGAATGAAGAGGTTCCCGTGTTTGCGAAGCAGGTGCCGACGACGGAGAACCTGTGCATCGAGATCTTCAATCGCCTGCGGAGCTTCCCCGGCGCGCGGCTCGCGCGAGTGCGCATCGAAGAAACCGCGCGGAACAGTTTTGAATATTCCGGGGACGGCGCGGGCGGCGCAAAGCGTTGATAATGGAAGGATGGGTGAAGTTGTGACGAAATCAACCGAAGAACTGGTTGCTCGACCGGCAGGAATGAAACTGGATGACGCCACGATTGCCGATTTGGCGCGGCGCATGATTGAGCTACTCGGTGAAGATCCCACTCGCGACGGCCTGCGGAACACGCCGCAACGATTTGAGAAAGCCCTGCGCTTTCTGACGGGAGGCTATAGCCAGGGGCTGGACAAAGTCCTGAACGGCGCCATGTTTGAAGTGTGCTACGACGAAATGGTCGTCGTGAAGGATATCGAGGTCTATAGCCTGTGCGAGCATCACTTGCTTCCGTTCTTCGGCAAGTGCCACGTGGCCTATAT
The DNA here is from genome assembly GCA_041476305.1 of Terriglobia bacterium. Taxonomy (GTDB): domain Bacteria; phylum Acidobacteriota; class Terriglobia; order Acidiferrales; family UBA7541; genus DASTCZ01. The sequence goes on along the minus strand of JBGOTC010000152.1, from coordinate 6,107 downwards.
TCCCAACAAGAAAGTTGTGGGGCTTTCCAAGATCCCACGCCTCGTAAACATGTTTGCGCGCCGTCTGCAGATCCAGGAACGCCTGACGAACCAGATTGCGCGCGCCATCGAGGAAGAGCTGAACCCGCAGGGTGTGGGGGTGATCATGGAGGCGCGCCACCTTTGCATGGTGATGCGCGGGGTGGAAAAACAGAATTCGCAGGCGGTCACCAGCGCCATGCTCGGCGTTTTCCGCGATAACAAGCAGACGCGGGATGAATTCCTCGCCTTGGTGGGCAGCAACCGGGCTTGAGCCATTTCGACGTCCCGAATACCATCCACACTCCCGCGCGCTCTCCCGTGTTTTTGGTATCCTCTTGCCTCGGGTTCGTCCCGTTTCCCAAATTCATGCGTCTTTACAAGAGAGGTCCCGAGCTATGCCGCAGGAAATTGCAGAGCTTCATGAACATGCCCATCATGGCTCGCACGATCCCAGGCTCGCTCCCGTGACGCTGACCATGGCAGTGTTGGCGGTGCTGGTCGCCACGGTCTCCTTGATGGGGCACCGCATCCACGCGGATGAGTTGATTTCTCAAACGAGGGTCACGGACCAGTGGTCGTTTTACCAGGCCAAGGCGATTCGAGAGAGGAGCTACGAAGTTTTCGAGGACCAGTTGAGTGTGTTTACCGTGCAATCTCCCGCGAAGGCGCAGGAAATCAAGGCGAAGTACGATAAGGAAATTGAGCGGTACAAGAGCGAGATGAAGGATATTCAGGTGGAAGCCACGAAGCTCGAAGACGAGATCAAGGTGCTGGGGAGGCAGAGCAACAGGTTTGACCTGGGCGAAGTCCTCCTGGAGGCCGCCCTGGTCATCTGCTCGATCACATTGCTGACCGGGAAACGCGGCTTCTGGATCTTCGGCTCCGCGGCCGGCTTGGCCGGGGTGCTGATTGCGCTCTCGGGCTTCTTGATTCATTAGGTTGAATGCCCTTTGCTCACTTTGGAGAGCTGTGATATTCTCCTGAAGTCGAAGAGAAGACGAAAATAGCGCTAAAGGGCGCAATGGAGAGGGCGGCTTGAGAGAGGCCAAGTCAGGTTTAATTGAGCAATACCGCACGCACGTGAAGGACACCGGTTCGCCGGAAGTGCAGATTGCTCTGCTGAGCGAGCGCATCAACTACCTGACTTCGCATCTGAAGTCGCACGTAAAGGACCACGCATCGCGGCGCGGATTGATCATGATGGTCAATAAACGCCGGCGTCTCCTGGATTACCTCAACCGTCGTGACCCGGATCGGTACCGCGAGATTGTTGATCGCCTCAGCTTGCGCAAGTAGCACCCGAAAGTTTCGGCCGGGGAAATTCACCCTGTCCGGCTTCGCAGCTCTGAATCGCCGCCCGAACCTCGCGCGACCGCGCGGACTATCCGCGCGGTCGCTTTTTGTTTAACGGTTTGCGCGTTTCGCGGACTTCGCCTCACTCTTCCTCGCACAACCAATAAGTCCATCGCGCCCGGGCGTGCCGCGTGTCTTTCGCGGACCCGCCCAGTGAGCGCACAAAGGAAACGAAACGTATGTCGCACCAAGAAGCCCCTTACCAGGTAAAAATCGATCTTGGGGGACGCACCCTCACCCTGGAATCCGGAAAAATTGCCAAGCAAGCCAACGGCGCCATTCTGGCGAAGTTCGAGGAGACCTGGGTTCTCTGCACCGCCTGCATGGACACCAAGGCGAACACAAAAGATTTTCTTCCCCTCACAGTGGATTACCGTGAAAACACCTATTCCGCGGGAAAAATTCCCGGCGGCTTTTTCAAGCGCGAAGGCCGTCCCTCGGAGCGCGAAATTCTCACCTGCCGGCTGATTGACCGCCCCATGCGCCCGTTGTTCCCCGAAGGCTGGCGCAATGAAACGCAAATCGTGGGCTTCGTCCTTTCCGTGGACGAAAACGACCCTGACGTGCTGGCTGTAACCGCAGCATCCGCGGCGGCGTATTGCTCCGACCTTCCGTTCACGAAGCCCATCGCCGCCGTCCGCGTGGGCATGCTCGACGGGCAATTCATAGTGAATCCGACTTTCATGCAGCAGAAGACCAGCGCGATCAATATCGTCGTCGCCGGGACCGCCGACGCCATCGTGATGGTGGAATCTGGCGCGCTGGAAGTCTCCGAAGACACCGTCGCCGACGCGCTGGCGTTTGGCCACGACCACGCCAAGCGCATCATCGCCGCCATCCAGGAACTGCACGACCAGATCAAGCCGGTGAAGGTCACCGTGGCGCCGCTGCCATTTGACGAGGCGCTCGCCAAGCAGATTGAGCAGACTTACGGCGCGCGGCTGCACGATGCCCTGGACACCAAGAAACACCCCAAGAAGGAAAGCTACGGGCTTGTCGCGGGAATCCGCAAAGAGATTATCGACGCGATTCCCGAGGAGGACGAAGAAAAGCGCAAGTTGGCCGACCGCGCCTTCGAGCGCCTTCGCGAAAGCATTTTCCGCGACGACATCCTCCACCACAAGCGGCGCCCGGATGGCCGCGCGTTTGATGAGATCCGCAAGATCACTTGCGAAGTTGGAGTGCTGCCCCGGACGCACGGTTCCGCGCTCTTCACGCGCGGTGAAACGCAGGCGCTGGCGACCGTAACGCTGGGCACCAAGGAAGATATGCAGCGCCTGGACATCCTGTTCGAGGCCAACACTTTCAAGCGCTTCATGCTGCATTACAACTTCCCGCCGTTCTCCGTCGGCGAAGTGAAATTCCTTCGCGGACCGGGACGCCGCGAAATCGGGCACGGCGCGCTTGCCGAACGCGGGCTCACCAGCCTGCTCCCGCCCGAAGCGGATTTCCCCTACGCCATGCGGCTGGTTTCCGACATCCTGGAATCCAACGGCTCTTCCTCCATGGCCACGGTCTGCGGCGGCTCTCTCGCATTGATGGACGCGGGCGTGCCCGTCACTTCCGCGGTCGCGGGAATCGCCATGGGCCTGGTGATTGAAGGCGATAACGCCGCCGTGCTCACGGATATCGCGGGGGCGGAAGATCACTATGGCGACATGGATTTCAAAGTCACCGGAACGCGGAAGGGAATCACCGCCCTGCAGATGGATATCAAGGTCGGCGGCGTCAGCATCCCCCTGATGCGGCAGGCGCTTGAACAGGCGCGACTGGGCCGTCTTCACATTCTGGACATCATGGACCAGACTATCACTGAGTCGCGAAAGGAAATGTCGAAATACGCTCCGCGGCTCATCATGCTCAACATCCCCACGGACAAGATCCGCGACCTCATCGGTCCCGGCGGCAAGAAGATCCGCTCCATCATCGAAGCCACGGGCGTCAAGATCGACGTCATGGACGATGGCAAGGTGCACATCTTCGCCACCAGCGGCGAGGCCGGCGATGCGGCTCTGCAGATGGTCCGGGAGGTCACGGCCACAGCCGAGATTGGCAAGACCTATCTCGGAAAGGTTGTGCGGCTGGCGGAATTCGGCGCCTTCGTCGAAATCTTCCCCGGCACTGATGGGCTGCTGCACATCAGCGAGATTTCCGAGCAGCGCATCCGCGACGTCCGCGACGAACTCAAGTTGGGCGATCAGGTGCTCGTCAAGGTGCTGGCCATTGAGGGCAACAAGATCCGCCTGTCACGTAAAGCGTTGCTGCGCGAGGCCCGCGAGAAGCAGGTCAAGGAAGCAAGCGGCAGCGGCGGCGGCCAGTAAGCGGCCCCTTCAATTTCCACCTCCGCAAAAGTGGAGCAAAACGAATGGCCCGGCCCCTCAGGGGGCCGGGCCGTTTGCATTTGGGGGGAGCGTGTATGCGCGAAGAGTTGGAACGCGATGAAATTTAGGAGTCGCGGCGGATCTGCGCGCCGAGCGACATCAGCTTTTCCTCGATGCGCTCGTAGCCGCGATCCAGATGGTAAATCCGCTCGATCACCGTTTCGCCGCGCCCGATCAGCCCCGCCAAAACCAGTGACGCACTCGCGCGGAGATCAGATGCAATGACGGTTGTTCCTTCCAGCGCCGCCGGTCCCCGGACAATCGCGCGCCGCCCATCAATGGAAATGTTCGCGCCCATGCGTCCCATTTCGCTGGCATGCAGGAAACGGTTCTCAAAAATTGTCTCGGTGATTACCGAAGTCCCCTCGGCCTGCGTGGCGAGCGCCATGTATTGCGCCTGCATGTCCGTGGCAAATCCGGGGTATTCCTCGGTTGTGACGTCCGACGCCACCAGGTGCTTTGCCGCGCGCACGCGGAGACATTGCTTTCCCTCACGTTCGATCTCCACCCCCGTTTCAGCGATTTTGGAAATGATGGCGGTCAGATGTTCGGGCGCGCAATTGGAAAGCTCCACTTCTCCTCCGGTAATCGCTCCCGCAACCAGAAATGTTCCCGCCTCAATCCGGTCGGGGATCACCGTGTGAGTGGCTCCGTGGAGCTTGCGGACACCCTGGACGCGAAGCGTGGACGTCCCATCGCCGGTAATCTTAGCGCCCATTTTCCGCAGCAGCTCGATGAGGTCGGTCACCTCCGGCTCGCGCGCGGCGTTTTCAATAAGCGTTTCGCCTTCGGCAAGCGACGCCGCCATTAGAATGTTTTCCGTTCCGGTGACGGTAATCTTCTCGAACACGATTCGCGCGCCATGCAACTTTGCGCCCTCGGGGACACGCGCCTCGATGTATCCGTGTTCGGTGGCGATCTCCGCTCCCATTCTCTCGAGCGCCTTCAAGTGTAAATCCACGGGGCGCGCGCCGATGGCGCATCCTCCGGGGAGCGAAACGCGGGCGCGTCCCAGGCGGCCCATCAGCGGCCCGAGTGTCAACACCGACGCGCGCATCGTTTTCACCAGCTCGTAGGGAGCCTCGGCGTCGTTGATTTTCTCGGCCCGGATGGTGATTTCAGCGGGGGGGATCTCCGGCGCTTCGACATGCGCCTCCATGTGGATCAGCAGTCGCGTCATGGTCATGATGTCGCGCACGCGCGGAATGTTGTGAAGAGTGACGGGTTCGGAGGTCAGCATGGCCGCGGCCATGGCGGGCAGCGCGGCGTTTTTTGCGCCGCTGATTCTTACTGTGCCTTCGAGCCGCCTTCTGCCCGTGATGATGAACTTGTCCATTCGTAACTTTCGTTATCGCCTTCTGGGAACGAGCGCCGCGCGGATATTTCCCTGCACCCATCGCAAATGTCTGCGGGCCTTGGTAGCGCTTTCGTTGTTCAGAAGCATCAAGAGAGCCACCGGGGTTTCGTGTCCGGATTTACGCAGGGCGCGTGCCGCCTTCGACACACTTGTCCCTGCGGCTTCCGCGAGAATTCGCAGCCCGCGTGCGCGTAACTTCTTATTTGTCAGCGCGACGCCAACCATATAGTTGTCATAGACGCGGCCGAGCCGCACCATCGTGGCTGTAGAGAGCATGTTGAGGACCAGCTTCTGGGCTGTCCCCGCCTTTAATCTAGTGGAGCCGATGATTGCCTCCGAACCAGTTTCCGGCGCAATCAATATTGTCGCAGCGCGCGCGATCGGTGATTTGCGATTGGAAGTGATCCCCACAGTCACGGCACCTGCTTTTCGCGCCTTTGCGAGCGCGCCAAGAACATAAGAGGTCGAGCCTGAAGCAGTGATACCAACAACCACTTCGCCTCGACGCACACGCCGTTCTGCAAGATCCCGCGCCCCCCGCTTGGCTGAATCCTCAGCGCCTTCGATGGCGCTCCAAAGCGCGGGCCTGCCTCCGGCGATGACTGCCTGAATCCAATGCGAAGGCGTGCCAAATGTCGGCGGACATTCCGCAGCGTCGAGAGTGGCCAGGCGTCCGCTCGTTCCTGCTCCGACGTAGAAAATGCGCCCGCCGGAATTGAGCGCATCCACCATGGCATCGACGGCGCGGGCGATATTGGGGATTTCACGCGCCACCGCACCCGGCACGCGCGCATCTTCTTGGTTCAGTTTGCGTAACAAGAGCCGCGTTCCCAGTTTATCGAGTCCGTGCGTGCGGGGATTTCTTTGTTCAGTGGAGCGGACTTTTACGCGAGATGGAGTCACGGCTTGAGATTATAGCGTGGGGAAGAGCGCCGCTTCCTGGCATCGCGGCCAATTCGCCAACACCTGCCGTCCAATTTCCTGAAGGGGGCTTG
>JBGOTC010000151.1:0-7556 GCA_041476305.1 Terriglobia bacterium | reverse complement strand
GTCGCGCAGCGCATCCAGAAGAGTGACGCGCGGCTCCAGAACAACCTTTGTAGTCTTATTATTGATCTTCAGCGTCATGCGCACAGGGCCCGGCCCCACAAGCTTTGCGGTCGCCGCGTCTGGCGCATCCTGCGTCTCCGTTTCCGTTGGCGACGCTTTCAGCAGGCCTTCGCCCGCGAGCATCCCCGCAACGGCCGTGACCGCCACGCCGGCAGTCCCCGCCAGCTTGACGAATGCGCGCCGCCCGATGCCGGATTTCTCCGGGAGCTCCTCTTTCTTGAGGAGTTCCTCTTCCGGGCGTTCATTTCCCGGCCGCTTGGCCATTGATCACCTCCGAGGAATTCTAGAAACTTCAAAAATGGTGAGCCGGCAAAATTGCGCTCCGGCCTGAAGAAGCTGCGCCTTGCTCCCGGACAATCCGGGCGAAAACCCTGCCTGATGAAGGCACATCTTACGTCCGCCGCAAACCGATTGCAACGAAAGCATCCACAGCCCGGCGGTCCCGCAAATTCTGAATCCCGGCAAGCACCCATTTGCGGGCCAACCGGTGTCTAAGTTTATTGGGTACGAACAAGACAACTGCGTTGCCGCTGCTGGGCTGCGATATGATGCGGGCAATTTCCGGCGCAATTCGAAGGAGTACCCGTGAAAAAAGACGCTGTGAGGGGAGGACGTACATGAACGGACGCACTTGGAAGTATTTCCTGGGAATGGGACTCCTGGCAGGGCTCGCGCTCGCTGGCCTCTCGGCCACGCAGTCGCTCGGTCGCGTGCATGCCGCTGCGCAACCGCAGGGCGGGAATGCCGCGGCTCACGAAACAACCAGCACGGATCAGACCGATCTCGCTGTCACTGTTTACAATTCCAACGTCGCGCTCGTGCGCGACACCCGCGATGTCTCGCTCCCCACTGGTGACTTCCAGCTGCGCTTCATGGATATCGCCGCCACCGTCAATCCGGCCACCGTGCACATCCGCTCGCTCGCCGACCCGGAAAAACTAAACGTCCTCGAACAGGACTACGAATATGACCTGCTCGACGCCAATAAGATGCTCGAGAAATTTGTCGGACGAGAAGTCACCATCCTTCGCATGGTGGGAGTGAAAGACGGCGTAACGCAATGGGAAGAAGTGAAGGCCACGCTTCTCGCCAACAACAATGGCGCTCCCGTCTGGAAAATCGGCGACACCATCGTCACCGGGATGTCTTCCGGCAGTTACCGCTTCACCTCCCTTCCCGACAATCTTTACAGCCGCCCCACATTGGTCTGGATGCTCAACAACACCGGAGCGCGCCGCCAGAAAATTGAAGCCTCCTACCTGGCCAACGGCATTTCCTGGAACGCGGATTACGTCATGACCGTGACGCGCGAAGAAAACTCCGCCGACCTCGATGGTTGGGTAACGCTCGTGAACGGCACCGGCACGGCGTTCCACAACGCGAAGCTGCAACTCGTGGCTGGTGAACTGAATCGTGTTGCCGTCGGTGGCGCGACGGGCCGAACTATGAACATGGAAGCCCTGGCCCCACTCGCTGCCCCGGCAATGACCCAGGAGAGTTTTTCCGAATACCACCTCTATACACTCAACCGCCGAACGACCATCTTCGACAAGGAATCAAAGCAGGTGAGCCTCCTGCGCGCCTCGAGCTTCCCTGTCCAGAAGCATTTCGTCGTCAACGGCCAATCCTATTATTACCGCAGCGCCATGACCCCCGGCGCTCCCTTGAAAGACCCCGTGATGGTCTATTACAAATTCAAGAACGAGGAAAAAACCGGGCTCGGCATGCCGCTTCCCGCCGGCATTGTGCGCGTCTATCAGGCCGATTCGCACGGCGGCATCCTCTTCATCGGCGAAGATAGAATCACGCACACGCCGAAGGACGAAGCCCTCAGCATCCACATCGGCAACGCCTTCGATATCGTCGCCACGCACAAACAGACCGATTACAAAACGCTGGGGAGCCGGACCTACGAAATGGAATATGAGGTCACTCTGCGCAACCACAAGGAAGGTCCCGTAACCATCGAAGTCAACGAACCAATCGGCGGCGACTGGGAAATGATCAGCACCACATTCCCCGCGAAAAAAACCGGAGCCTTCGCGGCTCAGTTCAACATTCCCGTCGCGAAGGACGGCACTGCGGTCCTGAAATATCGTGTCCGCGTCCGCTACTGACCGCGGAGTTTTTGCAGTTGGTTTTTTACGCGGTCATCCTGAGCCGCCAATGCGGCGAAGGATCTGTGTGATAAATTCGCCTCGAATGTATATTGCTCGCTCTCGGTTTTCGTAGGGGCGGGTCTAAGACCCGCCCTTTCACTCGGGGATCGTCATTCTAAGGAAGGCTTTGCCCTACGCTCCCGCCCTCTCCGCCACGAAAATCATATCCGGCGACGCATCCCCCAACGGCGAATAATAGAAATCGCCGTAACTCGCCGTCACGCGCAACCCGCAACTCAGCCCGCCACGATGGCCTCCGCCTCGATCTCCACCAGCATCTCCGGCGAGATCAGCTTGTTAACTTCCACCATCGTCGTCGCCGGGCGTATCGAGCCGAAGAACTCCGCGTGCGCGCGCCCCACTTTTTCCCAGTCGCTGATGTTCGTCACGTACATCCGCGTCCGCACCACGTCGCGCAGGCTCGCCCCCGCCTGCTGCAGCGCCGCCTCGATATTGTGGATCGCCTGCACCGTCTGCCAGTAGGCGTCCCCTCCCACAATTTTTCCGTCTTCTCCCGTCGCCGTCGTCCCGGAAACGTGGATCACATTGCCCACGCGCACCGCCCTCGAATATCCCACCATGGGCTCCCAGGGCGTGCCGCTCGAAAAATTTTGCCGTGCCATCGTTTTCCTCCGCGTCATTCTACTGCATCGAGTGTGTGTATTAATGAAGTGAGCTTGCCAAGAATGTCCTGCTCATCTCATGCCACGATGTGATTCCGGCCAGCCCATTCTGCGAGCTTCTGCCCCAATGACGGGTTCAATGAGATGGAGACATTGGGCGCCCCTCGAAAACGATATTCCCAATAGTCAAAGAACCAGATTGTGCGACTGTGAATGCTTATGTCTTTCCAGGGAATGAACAGAGGCGGCGTCCAGGGCCACATGGGAAGCATCATCGCGAGATAGAGCCCCTCTGTGTCAGCTCCCAGCGTAAGATTCCACCTCGCAACGAGCCACCATGTAAACCACGCGGTACGAAATCTTGTCGTGCGGCCCCCAAATTCGCCTCTGGCGCGATAAGCGTCAGCCAGATCGCTCCAGCCACTTATTCCCGCCGATATATAGCCGCCGCCGAACCATAAGGCCAAAACGAGCAGGCCGATTCCAATGGAGCGGACAATTTCCGAATCGAACAAGCTTGTTGTCATCACTGCTTCAACACTTCCTTTGCGGCGCGATTCCGTCGCGCGCCGCATGGTAAACTATCTCGAATCAACCCGGGCAGCTCGCCCCACAATTTCCGGACAGAGGTCGCCGTCACCATGAAGTGCAACAACATCCTCGAAGCCATCGGCAACACCCCGCTTGTCCGCCTGAACCGCATGGCCAAGGGCCTCGCGCCCGAAGTGTACGTCAAAGTGGATTACCTGAATCCCGGCGGCTCCGTGAAAGACCGCATCGGCATCACCATGATTGACGACGCCGAAAAAAGAGGCCTGCTCAAGCCCGGTGGCACCATCATCGAAGGCACTTCCGGCAATACCGGCATGGGACTCGCGCTCGTCGCCGTCGTCCGCGGCTACAAGATGGTTTTCACCACCACCGACAAGCAGTCCAAGGAAAAGGTCGATCTCCTCAAGGCCTTCGGCGCCGAAGTCATTGTCTGCCCCACCGCCGTCGAGCCGGAAGACCCGCGCAGCTACTACTCCGTCGCCAAGAAACTCGCGCGCGAAATCCCCAATTCGTTCTATCCCAACCAGTATGAGAATCCCATGAACCCCGCCGCGCATTACGCCACCACCGGCCCGGAAATCTGGGACGACACCGAAGGAAAAATCACTCACTTCGTCTGCGGCATGGGTACCGGAGGAACCATCAGCGGCGTCGGCCGTTATTTGAAAGAAAAGAATCCCGACGTCAAAGTGATTGGCGTGGACCCCATCGGCTCCCTCTATTACGAATTTTTCAAGACCGGGAAAGTCGGCAAGGCCGCCACCTACGTCGTGGAAGGCATCGGCGAGGATATTTTCCCCTCCACCATGGATTTCAAGGTCCTCGACGATATCGAGCAGATTAATGATGAAGAATGTTTCGTTGTCGCCCGCCGCCTGGTCAAGCAGGAGGGCATCTTCACCGGCGGCTCGGGCGGCGGCTGCCTGTCCGCCGCGCTCCGCGTCGCGAAAAAGTGCAGGAAGGGCGATGTCGTCGTGGCCTTCCTCCCTGACACCGGCATGCGCTACCTCAGCAAAGTTTATAGTGACGAGTGGATGCGCGAGCGCGGTTACGTCGGCTCCGAAATGGCGCTCAAAGTGGAAGACGTCGTGCGCGCCAAACACAAAAACGGCAAGGAGCGCGAGCTGGTCATCGCCCGCCCCGACCAGACCGTCTACCACGCCATGCACACCATGCAGAAGCAGGACATTTCACAGTTGCCCGTTTTTGAAGAAAAAAATCCTGTAGGCACAATTTTCGAAGATCAAATCCTGAACCTCGCGCTCCAGGGCAAAGACCTCCGCAAGCTGGTCATCCGCGAAGTCATGGGCAAGCCGCTGCCCTCCGTCGCAAAGGACGCCCCCGTCGAGCGCGTCACGCATCTCCTCAGCCACGATACTCCCGCGGTCTTCGTGGACATGGGCGACGCGCATTACGACATCCTCACCAAGTACGATTTGATGAGCACCATCGCCGGCATGGCCGAGCACATGCGTTAGTCTTTTGTCCCGCTGCTTTCCTGATATATTTGGACTCCTTTCATGAGAATTGACGATTTCAACTCGCGCCTTCAAAAAGCCATCCTCATCGCCGATGGGGCCATGGGCTCCCTACTCCACGAATCCGTCGGCCCGCAGCGCTGCTTCGAGGAACTGAATTCCGCGCAGCCCGAAGCCGTCTTCCGCGTCCACCGCGCTTACATCGGCGCCGGCGCGACTCTCATTGAGACCAACACCTTCGGCGCCAATCGCCTCAAGCTCGCCGCCATGGGCCTTGCCGATGACGTCGCCCGCATCAATCAAGCGGGCGTAAAGATCGCCCGCGAAGCCCGCGAGGGCGCTCCGCACGAAGTCCTCATCGCCGGCTCCATCGGCCCCACCGGCATCATCCGTCACATGAGCGAGGCCAGCGTCGAGGAACTCCGCGCCGCGTTCCGCGAACAGGCCCAGGCGCTCGAAGAGCGCGGCGTGGACCTCTTCCTCCTTGAAACTTTTTCCGATCTGGAAGAACTCATCGCCGCCATCGACGCCATCCGCGCCTTTTCGAATCTTCCCATCATCGCCGAGATGACTTTCTCCGAAGAGGGCACCGCATTTGGCGGCACCACTCCCGCCGAAGCCGCCGCGCGCCTCGCCACGAAAGACGTTCAGGTCATCGGCACCAATTGCACCCTCGGCCCGCAATCCCTCTTGCCCATCATCGAGGAACTTTCCCGCGGCGCCGCCTCGCATCCAAAAAGCGCCATGCCCAACGTCGGCTTGCCGCGCCGCATGGGCGACCGCACCGTCTATCCGCGCTCCTCGCCCGAATATTTCGCGCACTTCGCCGAAGACGCCGCCGCGCTCGGCGTGCGCATCCTCGGCGGATGCTGCGGCACCACGCCCGAGCACATCCGCGCCATGGCCGCCGCCATAAAAAAACTCGGCCCCGCGCACAAAGTCCGCGTCAGCACGCCCGAGCGCGCCGCAGCGGAAGTTCCGCTGGCGCTCGCCAAGCGCGAGCCCGAGAGCGGCATCTGGAAAAAAATTCTCGCGCGCAAATTTGTCACTTCGGTGGAAATTGATCCCCCCAAGGGCATCGCCCTCGACCGCATCTATGAACAGGTGGACGGCATCCTCGCCAGCGGCAACGTCGACGCCATCGACATCAACTCCGGCGCCATGGCCCGCGTCGGCATGGACGCCCTCATGGTCGCCGGAGCCCTCGAAGCCCGAGGTGTCGAAACCATTCCACATCTCACCACGCGCGACCTCAACCTCATCGGCCTCCAGGCCGCGCTTCTCGGCTCCTGGACCGTCGGCGGCGTCCGCAACGTTCTCGCCATCACCGGCGACCCGCCTTCCGTCGGCGACTACCCCGAAGTCAGCGGCGTGTTTGAAGTGGATTCCATCGGCCTCGTTAAAGTTCTCGCCAAGCTCAATCAGGGGATGGACTGGGCCGGAAAATCTCTCGGCGGCGCCACCAACTTCACCATCGGCGTCGCCGTGAATCCCGTCGCCGAAGATCTCGATTACGAAATTGAACGCTTCCACGCCAAGATCGAAGCGGGCGCGCACTTCGCCATGACTCAACCCATCTTCGATCCCGCGCACTGGGACGCCTTCATCAAGAAACTCGGCGGGCCTTGCCCCATTCCCGTCCTCGTCGGCATTTGGCCGCTGGTCAGTTACAAGCAGGCTTTGCGCCTCAACAACGAAGTCCCCGGCATCATTATTCCCGAGCCCGTGCTCAAGGAACTCGATGCCGCGGGTGCTTCCGCGCGCGATCACGGCTTCGCGCTTGCCAAGAAAATGCTAACCTGGGCGCGGACGGAACTCGCCGGCGCCTACCTCATCGCTCCCTTCAAGCGCTACGACGAAATCCTCGAAATCTTCTCTTGAGTTAATTCTGCTGGGAGGGCACGACTCTAGCCTGCATGCCGCCTGCCTGCCGATAGGCAGGGTAGGCAGGTCGTGCCGAAAAGTCGCCTCTGTTGAGGGGCTTTAGCCCCTGCGGCCCTTCTTCCCCTCTCCCACAAAAACTGTTAGCATCCTCCGCAGTTTTTCGACCCCACACTCTCTCGGAGGAAACCATGCGTCACCGTATCCCAATGATCTTCGCAGCCCTCGCGCTGCTTCTTTGCACCACCATCGTTCTTGCGCAGGCTCCCCCTGCCCCACCCAAACCCGGCCCGGAAGTCAAAGCCATGGGCGCCATGATCGGGGCCTGGAACACTTCGGTTGACATGAAGCCAAGCCCGGAGATGCCCAACGGTGGCAAGTTCACCTCGGTTCGCACCTGTGCCTGGACTGCTGGAGGCTTCGGCGTTTCCTGCACGGAAAACATGACGATGGGCGCTATGGGCAAGGTAACCAGCAACAGTCTTATGTTTTACGATCCTGAAGCAAAAAATTACGTTTATTCCGAAGTCTCTACTACCGGTGAAGCATTCACCGTCCGCGGCGTCAACAACGGCGATACCTGGGTGTTCGACAACGATGCGACGATGCAGGGGAAACCAATGCACGGCCGTTTCACCGTCAAGTACACCTCCAAGAACGCCTGCGAAATCAAATATGAAGGCGGCCCCAATGCAAACTCAATGCAAGTGATCATGACGGGTACGGAAACCAAGAAAGCCGCCGCGCCCGCCGCTCCCAAACCGGCCACAAAGTAGCTGACACAAAGCCATCAAAGCCCGGCC
>JBGOTC010000150.1:0-7584 GCA_041476305.1 Terriglobia bacterium | reverse complement strand
CGCAACCTGATTGAAGGCGTGCCGCGCACCGTCACCATTGACGACAGCGAAATCCGCGAAGCGCTTTCGGAATGCGTGGCCACCATCCTGAACGCCATCCGCGTCGCTCTCGAACGCACACCGCCGGAACTCTCCGCGGACATCAGCGACCGCGGCATCGTGTTGACCGGCGGCGGCGCGCTGATCAAGAACCTCGACAAACGCATCCGGGAAGAAACCGGGCTGCCGGTCTCCATCGCCGACGATCCCCTGGCGTCGGTGGTGCTGGGCACGGGCAAGATGCTCTCGGATTTCCGGCTGTTGCGGCTCGTTTCCATTGATTGAAACTCCGCGATATGAGGTGACCGGCTGATGCTCACCGTCCCGGGACGCCACCGTTCCTTCACCTTGCTCGCCTGTGTGCTCGTTGCGCAGGTGCTGCTGCTGGCGGTGCAGATCCGGCGCGACCAGGGCCAGGGGCGTGTGCGGCTGATCCGCGTCTGGGCAACCGGGATCGTGATGCCGTTTGAAAAGGCAGGCCACTGGACCATCTCCAAAGTCCGCGGCGTGTGGAGCGGCTATATCGGCCTCGTCCATGTGCAGCGCGAGAACCAGCAATTGAAATCGGATATCGACGCGCTGCGGATGCGCAACGCTGTGCTCGAAAGCCAGGCGGCTGAGGCGCAGCGATTGGCCGCGCTGCTCGGTTTTCGTGACGCCCACCCTGAATCACCGATGCTCACCGCGCGAGTCATCGCCTCCAGCGCCGACACCTCGAGCTACACCTTCTACATCAACCGGGGATCGCGCGACGGCATTCGCCGCAACATGGCGGTCATCACGCCGGATGGAGTCGTGGGCAAGGTGATTGAAGTATTCGGAAGCACGTCGGAGGTCCTGCTGATCACCGACCGGGAAAGCGGCGTGGGCGCGCTCTTTTCGGCCTCGCGCACCATGGGCATTGTGGGCGGCGCGAGCGACCCGACGCTCCTCATGAAATACGTGAGCAACGATGAGGCCGTGAAAATCGGCGATCAGGTCGTGACCTCCGGACAGGACCAGATCTTCCCGAAGGATTTGCCGGTGGGCACGGTTGCGGAGGCAAAGCCCGGCCCGCCGCCTTTTAAGCTGATTCACTTGAAGCCATCCGCGCGGCTGGACCGCCTCGAAGAAGTGCTCGTGCTGCTGACGCGGCAGGAACTGAATACCAAACCCGCCTCGGCGGAAAAAGAGGCGCAGCCCGGCGCGGCGCCCGTTCCGGTGAAGCAATGACGGTGACGTCGCGAGAATATTTCACAATTTTCTAATGGCCGAATACACTCAAACCCAGCAAAACATCGAGGTCCACAAATTCCGCGCCGGCGCCGTGGTGGGAATTGCGGTGCTGGCGCTGCTGCTGCAAAGTTTTCTGCCGGTATATTTTCCCCGCGCGCGAATGCTGGATTTGCCTCTGCTCATCACTCTTTATTTCGGTTTCAGCCGCAGGAACCCTTCTTCTGGCCTGCTGTTGGGGATGATCATCGGGCTGGCGCAGGACAGCCTGGGGCGGTCGCAAATCGGGTTGTACGGTATCGCGAAGACGCTGGTGGGATATCTTGCATCGTCCTTCGGATCACGGATTGATGTGGAACATCCTCTGAGCCGGTTCGGGCTGGTGGGCGCGTTCTTCCTGTTTCACCAGGCGGCCTACAACCTCACAGTGCGCATTCTGTTGGCGCAACCGGAGGCTCTCTTCACCGCTCATCTCTGGATTTCCGCGGGCCTCAATGCCCTGATCGCCGTCGCACTCTTTCCGCTGCTTGACCGTCTCCGCCTGCCCAGCTAATTCAGTCGTTTCAAGCGAGGCAATCCCGCGCATCGGCAACACTTGCACATCAACAGCGCCGGCTTTTCGGCGTGTACCCAGGACACTTCAATACGGGGAGGCGCGGATACTTGGGGAAGGCGGGATCGGCGGCGGAAAGCCCGCAGAAATAGAATTCCGAGCCGCGCGCCGACTCCACACGCCGCGCGTGATGGCAATCAAGGCACAGCCCGACGCGGTTTCGCCCGGTCTCCGGGCTTTCATCCTGCGGCATTCAAAGAGGATACATCGACGAAGGCGAAATTGTTCCACGTGGAACATTTTTTTGCGCGCGCCGCGTGGTTTTTCGCATCGAGCGTTTTCGAACGCTCTCACGCGGCGCCGGATTCGAATCGCATGCACCAGCGGGCCAGCATCCATGGCGTGTTTGAAAACTGTCCCGCGGGTCATATTGCACCTCTATGGTGCAAGTGCTACTGTGAGAAGGATTTCCGCACATCGGGCGCGTGCTTCGTGGAGCGGTCTCAACGCCTTGAAATTCGCATTGAGAGTTGAGTCAGCGTGTCGTACTGGTTCGGCAGCGATACAAAATTGCCGCAAACGCGGCTGGCTATCGTCTCCTACGTCATCGTGGGCTTGACGTTGTTGCTGCTGGTCGGTTTTTGGAAGCTCCAGATCGTTGACTCCACCCGGTATCAGGACCTCGCGCAACGCAATCGCGTCCGGAACATTCAGCTGATCGCCCCGCGCGGCCGCATCCTGGACCGCGAAGGCCACGTCATCGTCGATAATTACCCTTCGTTCAGCGTCCTGCTGCTGCGCGATGACATGAAGCTGGTGAACAAGGCCCTGCCGCAGATCGCCGATGGACTCCACGTTTCGATGGAGGACCTGAAACAGCAACTCGACGCCGCGCGCCTGCTTCCCCAATACGAACCCATCGTCATCAAGCCGGAGGCGAGCCAGGCCGACATTGCTTTCATTGAATCGCACAAGCCTGACCTGCCCATGATTGAAATGGTCATGATGCACCGGCGGAAATACCCATCGGGCGGATTCCTGGAGGGGGCGATCGGATACGTCGGCGAGGTGAGCGAAGCGGACATTGAGAAAAGCGAAGGCCGGCTGCACCCCGGCGATATGAACGGCAAGACCGGACTCGAACAGCAATACAACGAAATCCTGATGGGTACGGACGGCCAGCGCCGCATTCAAGTGAACAGTGTGGGGCGCGAAGTGGGCAGACTTGACCAGATCGAGCCAGTGGCCGGCAAGCCGATCCAACTCACCATCGATTACGATTTACAGGTAGTGGCGGAAAACGCACTGGCGGGAAAGAAAGGGGCAATTGTTGTGCTCGACCCGCGCAACGGCGACATCCTGGCCTATGTCAGCCGCCCCACACCCGATCCCAATGATTTCGCGGTGCGCGTGTCGAAAGAAGAATGGCAGCGGCTCAACTCCGACCCGGATCACCCCATGATGAACCGTGTGATTCAGGCGCAGCTGGCTCCCGGTTCCGTGTTCAAGATTATTGTCGCGACGGCCATGCTGGAAACCAAGGCCATCCCCGAGACTTTCACAGCGTTTTGCCCCGGGCAGGCGAATTTCTATGGCCGCATATTCCATTGTTGGGAACCGAGGGGACACGGCACGGTGAATCTGAACCAGGCCATCGCAAGATCCTGCGACGTTTTCTTCTACAACGTCGGGATGAGGATCGGAATTGACCGCATGTCCTATTACGCGACGCAATTCGGACTTGGGAAGCGCACCGGGATTGACCTGCCGGGGGAACAATCCGGCCTGATGCCCAGCGAGGAATGGGTGAAGCGCGTTTATCACCGGCCCTGGTACCCGGGCGAATCCATTTCCGTGGCCGTCGGGCAAGGCGCGGTGATTACCACGCCGCTGCAACTCGCGAAAGCCATCGGCGGCATCGCCATGGGAGGAATCTTCAAGCAGCCGCACCTGCTGAAGACTTCCGAACCGGTGCCCGAATACCGCGTCAATATTTCCGAAGACACAGTGGAAAAAATCACGCAGGCCATGCTGGACGTCGTCAGCCCCGGTGGGACGGCTTACACCGCTGGGCATATCCCCGGCGTGGAACTCTGCGGCAAGACGGGGACGGCGCAGACCATCAGCGCCGAGGGCATGTTGAAGGCCGCCAACCGCGGCGAACACAAAATGAACGCGTGGTTCGTCGGGTTCGCACCGCGGCGAAATCCTGAAATTGTCGTGTCAGTCCTGGTGGAAAGCACCATGCAGCACGGCAGCGAAGTGGCCGCGCCCTTGGCCCACGATATTGTGAAGGCCTATTACGAGAAGAAAGCAGCGCGCGAAAAGCAGCAACTGACGGCCTCAATCGGTGGCGCGACCGCTGCCGGAGGTCCGCTGCCCACTCCGCCCGCGCGAGCTTCCTCGCAGCCCGGCCAGCCCGCCGGCCCACGCGAGCCCAAGCCGCAAACCGCGGCGGGCGGAAAGCCGATGCGCTAGGCAAGAGATTTCGACAGTCCATGAGAGAGCGAGCAGGAATCCGCGATTATGACTGGGTGCTCCTGGGCATCGCGCTCTCCATCTGCGCCATGGGCGTCATCGAAATCTATTCGGCGACGCATAACTCACACATGCCCGGCACGCCGCTGTACACCAAGCAGCTCTACTGGCTGGCCCTCGGTGCATTCTGCATGTTTGTCATTTCCCGGGTGGACTACCACCGCATTCTGGAGCAGGCTCCCATCCTTTACCTGATCGGCCTCATCGCGCTCGGCCTGGTCTTTGCCATCGGCCAGACGAAGATGGGGGCCAAAAGGTGGTTGCCGGTCTTGGGAGCCTTTTTTCAGGTGTCAGAACTAGTAAAGTTGATTATAATTATCGTGTTGGCGCGGTTTTACAGTGAAGTGCGCACCGACCGGCTTTCCCTGGCGGACCTTCTAAAGGTCGCTGTTTTGACAGGGCTCCCGCTGGTTCTGATTTTGAAGCAGCCGGACCTGGGTACGGCGATGACGCTGGCCCCGGTGGCCGTGGTCGGGGCCTTTTTGGCGGGCATTCAGTGGAAACACGCAGTCGCGATTTTGCTCCTTGTGGCATTGATGCTCCCCGTCGGTTGGCACTTCATGAAGCCGTACCAGAGAGAACGCGTGCAAACGTTCCTCCGGCCGGAAGACGACCCCAAGAAATCCGGCTACCAGATCCTGCAATCGAAGATAGCCGTCGGTGCGGGCGGGTTCTGGGGCAAGGGCCTGGGACGCGGCAGCCAGAACCAGGGCGGGTTTGTTCCCGTCCGGTATTCGGACTTCATTCTGGCGGCCATGGCCGAAGAAACAGGGTTCATCGGCGTTTTGTTGACGCTGGGGTTGTACATGGCTTTGCTGCTTCGCCTGGTTCATAATGCGCAGCGTGCAATGGACCGCTCGGGAATGTACCTGGCGATGGGCGTTGCAGCGATTTTAGGGTTCCATGTGTTGGTAAACGCGGCAATGGTGATCGGCTATATGCCGGTGACCGGAATTCCGCTGCCGTTGATGAGCTATGGCGGGTCGGCCACGTTGTTTATTTTTCTGGCGTTGGGCCTGGTGATGAACGTTCGCATCCGGCGCTTCGTCAATTGATTCCACGGGCAAGGACCTCCCGGCGCAAGGCGCGCAAACGAACGACGCGAAAGCCTGCCGGATTTTCCGGGACGCCTCCCCAATTTGAGAGCAGCACCGCGTGACGCACAAAATTACTAACTCAATCAGCCGCAGTTCAGGCTTCCCGCTCGGCGGGATTGCTGCGGCCGACGTGCGCTCGGGCGCTTTGCGCCCGATGACCCCGGTGCGCTCTGAGGAGTTTTCATGTCGAAAGAATTGGTTATTTCCGCTAGCGCTCACGAGACGCGGGTCGCCATCCTGGAAGATGGGCACCTTTGCGAAATCTACATTGAACGCGAAAAAGAATTTGCACTTGTAGGCAGCATCTACAAAGGCCGCGTCACGCGCGTGCTTCCCGGCATGCAATCGGCCTTCGTGGATATCGGGCGCGATACCGACGCCTTCCTCTACGTCAGCGACTTCCTGGAGAACCTCGAGGAGTATGACCAGGTCCCGGTGGAGGAGGACCACGCCCACAAGGCGTCCCCGCTGGGGGCCGAAGCTCCAACAACCCTCGTTGGGGAATCTCCCGCCACGCAATTCGATTCCGGCGACGGGCCGACTGCCGGCGAAGGATTCATCCTGGAGCCGGCTTCCGCGGAAGGCGCGGAGCCTCAGTTCCAGGCGCCCCCAGAGGGCAGTGCGGACGCGGGCGCAGGCTCCTCATTCCATGCGCCGGATGCCCCGGCCGAACCTGCTCCCTCCCACGAGCCGGCGATGCACCGGGAAGTTCTTCCCGGGGAAACCCTTTCACCGGTCGTGCAGCCTGTCGTTCACCCTCCCTTTCCGGCGGAAAGGCCTCGAGGGCGCGGGTTTGGCGGGCGTGACCGTGGCGGACGCGATCGCGGCGGTCGTGGCGGGTTTGGCGGGCGTGACCGCGGTGGACGGGATCGCGGCGGTCGCGACCGTGGTGGACGCGGGGGTGACCGCCCTCGCGGGCGCGAGCTTCCTCCATCGAAATATGCGTCGTCACATCCGGCTCCTTCGCACCACGTGCCGCGCGGTTTTCAGAGTGAGCCTCCGCCGCCTTCCGGCCATCTCGAGCCGATCATCCTGCCGGGCGAGTCGCTCGCCAAATACAAGGAGCGCGTACCTTCTTCCATTGGCGCTTCTCCTCTGGGAGAAAGCACTGGCGAGCAGATGCAGGCTCACGTGCAGATGGCGGAGAGTTCGCATCCCCTGCCTGAATCGCTCTACGCGAGGCCTGAAGCGAGCGAGACGCATCACGAAGAATCACATTTTGAAACTCACGAACCGGCCACCGACCGTCACTTTGAGTCCGTAGACGAAGCGCTCGAGGCCATCACCCCCCACCGTGAGAATGAGGCGTTCAACGCGCCCGCGCCCAGCGCGAGCACCGAGGACGACTGGATCGAATTCGGCGCTGCGCCGGATTCCGGGCACGCGCACGATCTTTCCACGACCGGCCTTTCCGATGAACAAGCGCGCACGCTCGCGGAAAGCCTCACCGAAGCCAAGCACGAGGAGGCGACGGCTGAGGTGGATGATGAAGTTGCCCATCCGATTGGCGGCGCGGAATTTGTGGACGAGAACGGCGCGGCCACAGAGGGTGAAGAGGCCGGGGCGCACGACGACGAAGGCAATCAAGCCCAGGACTCCAATCAAGGCGAAGAGCCGCACGCGGCGGCGGAATCTTCACTGGATGACGCCAACCAGCCGCAACCATTTAACCGTGAAATCAACAACCAGCCGCGCAGCGCGCGCGTGGACGACAAGCGTCGCGCCCGGTTCCAGCGGCCTATGCGCCGAGGCGGCCGCGACCGTGGCGGGCGTCCGCCCATGCGCCATAGCCGTCCGCCGGAACGCGCCGGCCGCGTGCCGCAGCGCCGCCCGCAGCTTATTTCTGAAATGCTCAAGGCCGGCCAGGAAATCATCGTGCAAATCGCCAAGGAGCCGCTCGGCAAAAAGGGCGCGCGGATCACCAGCCATGTGGCGCTGCCCGGCCGCTTCCTGGTGTATATGCCGACGGTCAACCACATCGGCGTATCGCGGAAAATCAGCTCGGCGGAAATGCGCTCCCGCCTGCGAACCATCGTCGGTGAATACAAGGGGACCTATCCGGGCGGGTTCATCGTGCGCACCGCCGCCGGCAACGTCACCGAGCAGGACCTGCGCGCGGACATCGAATTTCTCGGGAAGACCTGG
>JBGOTC010000149.1:0-7604 GCA_041476305.1 Terriglobia bacterium | reverse complement strand
GAAAATGTCCGCCACCGCTTTAGGCACGTCGGCCGTGCGCTCGATGAATGCGGGGACATTGCCGGGGCCGACGCCGTAGGCCGGTTTGCCGGAGCCATACGCCGCTCGCACCAGACCCGTGCCGCCGGTCGCGAGGATCAGACCCACGTCGGGCGTGCGCATGAGCTCCTGTGTGCCTGGGAGTGTCGTGCGTTCCATGCAAAGGATGATTCCCTCGGGCGCGCCGGCAGAAGCGGCCGCGCGGGCAAGGAGTTTTGCCGTCTGGCAGATGCAGCGAATGGCTGAAGGGTGCGGACTCATCACAATTGCGTTGCGCGCCTTGAGAGAAATAATCGCTTTGTAGATCGCCGTGGAAGTGGGATTCGTGCAGGGAATAATCGCGCAAACCACTCCGACGGGAACGCCCACTTCCAGGATTTTATTTTCCTTGTCCTCGTGCACGACACCGACGGTGCGCATGCCGCGGATGGCGCGCGGCACTTCCACCGCGGCCACGCGGTTCTTCAGAATCTTATCGGGGACGTTGCCGTAGCCGGTTTCCTCCACTGCGGCGCGAGCCAGTGTCTCCGCCGCGGATTCCGCGGCCTTCGCCATGGCCTCCACAACGGCATCCACTTTTTCCTGGGAGAATTTTGAGAATTTTTGCTGTGCGGCGGAGGCTGCTGCGGCCAATTCGCGGGCTTCCTGAATGGAGACGAGGTCGCGGTCGCGCAATTCCAAGGTCTGGCTCCTCGCCAAAAATCAAAAGGGGCGCAGCAAGCAGCGCCCCATCAAGTCCTCGCACTTCCCGCCGGCGCTACTTCTTCGGGGCGCCGCCGGGGAGAATCTTTTCGACATGCTCGTGTGGCCGCGGGATCACATGGACAGCAACCAGTTCGCCGACGCGCCGCGCCGCGGCCGCGCCTGCGTCCGTGGCCGCTTTTACCGCGCCGACGTCGCCGCGCACCATCACCGTAACGTACCCCGCGCCGATGTATTCCTTGCCCATCAGCACGACGTTGGCGGCTTTGACCATGGCATCGGCAGCTTCAATGCTGGCCACCAGACCCTTGGTCTCTATCATTCCCAACGCCTCGTAAGACATTCGTTTCCTCGCTCGCGTGAACTCCGCTGACGCCGGTCACCCGGTTGAATTGCGCTTGGGGGAGACTTGCTCTCCGCCGCGCGGGTTGAGACTAGCACGGGCTTTCAGGTGACGCAAGGAATGGGGTACAGCGGCCACTGTGGAAATCTGGGAGTGATCTGACCGAGTGGTGCGTTTGACTCAAACTCAGGTGGTGACGAGAAGCCCCTGGCCCGCCGCTGCCACCCCGTCACGGTTGGTATTCTTCACCTGGTACATGGCCTCATCGGCAAGCTGCAACAGTTGAACTTTGGTGCGCGAATCCGTAGGGAACGAGGCCACGCCCACGCTGGGAGTGATCTGCACGCTCAAGCCTTCGCCGGTCAGCCAGGTCGTTTCGCGGATCATTCTGTGCAGACGCCGGGCCACCGTGCAGGCGCTCTCCTTCGATGTTTGTGGAAGCAGGATGACAAACTCATCCCCGCCATACCGGAAAGCGAAGTCAATCAGACGGCAATTGTTCTTCAGCATCTGGCCGATTTCGGCAAGGAGCTTGGAGCCCATCAAGTGTCCGTGGGAGTCATTCACTTTCTTGAAGTAGTCGAGGTCAATGAAGATGAGTGAGAATTCATAACCATACCGCTGCGACCGATAGATTTCCGTCTCCAGGATGAAATGGAGATGGCGCGCGTTATAGAGATTCGTGCAGTCGTCAGTGATGGTGAGTTCATGAATGCGTTTGACGTGGCGCGCGTTTTCAATCGCAATGGCGGCGAAATCGGACAGGGCTTCGAGGAGCGCCAGGCTCCGGTCATCGAACCCCTCCGGCCCTACGCAGTTCACCAGCTCGATCACTCCGAGGCAATGGTCGCGGAAGCGCACCGGCACGGCGACAATCGAGCGCGTTTCCGTTTTCGTTTTTTCGTCCACTTGCGAGAAAAACCGCGTGTCCTTGCTCACATCGGGCACGATCACCGCCTGGCCGTGCTGCGCCACCCAGCCGGCGATGCCCTGCCCCATTTTGATGCGCACTTCCTTCAGGGCCTGCGCGCCGCCGCCGATGGCCAGTTCAAAATAGAGTTCCTGCTTGGCTTCATCCACCAGAAGCATGGACCATGTGTCCGGCCGCAGGAACTCGTCAATTTTCTCCATGATGGTGCGCAGGACCTGCTCGAGCTCAAGAGAACTGGTGAGCGCCTTGCCGAGCTCATGGAAAACAGTGACTTCGCCGGGGGATCGCCCGGTGCGCGGCGTTCCGGGATTCCGCCGCCGTTCGATGCCGCTGAAATTGGGTGCGTCGCTCACTCTATTTTCAGGCCCTGAGGCAAATTCGCGGGAGCACACACGTCTCCCCAAAAAGGGTTAATTCCTTTATTAGCACCCTTATGGAGGCCGTGCAATCAGCGTTTGGCCGGCATGTGACGTCACGGCCTACCCCACGGATTCATTGACACTCCACAATGCCCCGCCTATATTGGCCCTCTGGCCGCTCGCGAGCGTACTCGCGCACAACGAGATCCAAGCCACCCTTTCAGAACTGGACAAATTGTGAACACTCCAAAAGGCGGATTCGGCGAGCACTTGCGGCGCGAGCGCGAAATGCGCGGCATCTCGCTCGATGAAATCTCCTCCGCCACACGCATCGGCACACGCTTCCTGGAAGCCATGGAGAATGAACAGTGGAACCTTTTGCCCGGCGGCGTATTCAACCGCGGCTTCGTGCGCGCTGTGGCGCATCACCTGGGCCTCGACGAGGAGAGCTTGATCGCCGAATACACCCTCGCGACCGGTGACCAGGCGGTGAGCTCTTCCAGCGTTGCGCGCGAATCCGCCATGCCGGAAACTGCCGGCCGGTGGGTTTCCTTAATCCTGATCGTGGTTGTCGTGGCGGGCCTGGTTTTTGGCGCGTGGTATGGCTGGCGAAGGTATGTCGCGCACAGAAATGCGACACATTCATCTTCCCTCCTTGACCCGGGCGGAAAGACGTGCTCGAGCGTGGCTTGCCCCATTCGCGATGGGCGCGCGTCGGCCCCGCAATCCTAAACTGGACTCAGGAGGCGGTCATCAATCCCGAAAGCTCACAAATCCGGGAAATGTTTCGGGCCGGCCGCGCACCCCTTGAACGCAAGCTGGCGGTCTGCACCGGAACACTTCCACTGGATCCCTCTGACCGCGCCGAATTGCTTGTGATTCTTTCCTCGGATCCGGATGAACGCATCGCGACCCGCTCTTCCGAAGCACTTCTGGGCACGCCGCCGTTATCCTTTGTGGCAGCGCTCGAACGCACAGACGCGGCGCCGCAACTCTTCCAATATTGCGCCCATCATCTGCTCGATACTCCGGAGGTCGCCGCCGCGCTCGTCGCCCATCTCGGATGTCCACCGCAAGTCCTCGTTCAGGCGGCGCGTCACTTGCCCGAGGAAACCGTCAAATCCTTCGCGGATAATCTCGGGCTTTTAAGCGTTCGGCCGGACCTGGCCGTTGTCCTGCTCACCTTGCCATCGTTAAACCTGGATCAACGGCACTTGCTCGAAGAGTTGAGCGAGGGCGCTGCAAATGTGGATGTGCTCGCCGAAGCCGTCAAGGAGGCGGAAGCGGATCCGGCAAAGAGGCAGTCGTTGTTGCAGCGCCTCTCGCGCATGCGCGTGATCGAGCGTGTGCAACTCGCGCTGAAGGGAGGCCGCGAAGAACGCATGGCCCTGATCCGCGACCCGAGCAGGGTCGTGCAGCGCGCGGTGCTCCAATCGGCCAAGCTCACCGAACAGGAGGTGGAGGGCTTCGCCTCCATGACCAGCATCAGCGAAGAAGTCCTCAGGATTATTTCCGGCAGCCGCGTGTTTCGGAAGAACTACAGCATCATCAAAAACCTTGTAACCAATCCCAAGACTCCGCTCGACATTTCGATGCACCTTCTGCCCCACATTCATACCCCGGACTTAAAAACACTCACGATGAACAAGAACGTCCCCGAAACTTTGCGGACCACCGCGGTCAAACTGTGGCGACAACGGACGGATTCGCGAAGGAAAGGCTGAGGCGGGGATTTCTCAGAGATTTGAAGCGTCAAATGGCCGGGGCAACAGCGCCGCCATGCGATGCACTTCCGTCATGCCTTTCAAGTTGCCCAGCACGACTTCCGCATCGCCGCAAAATTCCCAGATAATCTGGCGGCACGCGCCGCAAGGCGGCGTGAGCTTTTCGGCATCCGTCACCACGGCGATGGCCGTAAACCCGCGCTCCCCTTCAGAAAGCGCCTTGAAGATGGCCACGCGCTCGGCGCAGATGGTCAGCCCATAACTGGCGTTTTCCACGTTGCAGCCGGAATAGACCTTTCCGGATTTCGCGCGTACCGCCGCGCCCACTCGAAACTTCGAGAAAGGGGCCACGGCGTTCTCGCGCGCGCGCCGCGCGGCGTCAAGAAGAGCTTCCTTTTCTCCCATGGGAGTCATTCCGCGCCCTCACCGCGTGAAACTTCCCTGGCCATCTGAGGAATCACAGCTCGCAGGAGCGCGATGAATTGATCCTTCACGCGCTCACCGGTGGCCAGGACTTCCTTGTGATCCAGGGGTTGGTCCAGGATCCCCGCGGCCATGTTCGTCACGCACGAAATGCCGAGCACCTGCAAACCCATGTGGCGCGCGGCGATCACTTCCGGAACCGTGGACATCCCCACCAGATCGGCGCCAATCGTCGAAAGATAGCGTATCTCCGCGGGAGCTTCATAGCTCGGCCCGCTGAGCGCCGCGTATACTCCTTCATGGATCGTAATGCCGAGCTTTCGCGCGGCGTCGAGCGCGAACTGGCGAAATTTCTTCGCGTAGGCATGCGTCATGTCCGGAAAGCGCGGTCCGAAGCGATCGTCATTCGGCCCCACGAGCGGATTCGTTCCCTGCAAATTGATGTGATCACGCAGGACGACCAGGGCGCCCTGTCCATAGCTCCGATTGATGCCTCCGGCGGCGTTTGTGAGGATGACGGCTCCTATCCCCATGCGCGCGAAAACACGCAGGGGGAAAATCACCTCCTGCGGTGAATAGCCTTCGTAAGAATGCACGCGGCCCTGCATTGCGGCCACAGCGACATCGCCCACTTTTCCAATCACGAGCTTACCGGCGTGGCCCACGGCCGTGGAGCGTGGAAAATGCGGGATGCGCCGGTACTCGATGCGTGTAGCCGACGCAAATTCATCCGCGAACCCGCCGAGCCCGCTTCCCAGGACCAGCCCGATGCGTGGGCGCAGTTTCGTCCGCTCGAGGATCATCTTTGCGGCGGCGTTGGCCCACGCAAACTGCCGCCCGGAGATGCTCGCCGTCGCGCGTTTGGCGCTCACAAAAACATCCCCACAATGGACGCCGACATCAGGTTCGCCATGGTCCCCGCCATCATGGCCCGCAGTCCGAGTTTCGCCAGGTCGCTGCGCCGGTTGGGAGCGAGCGCACCGATGCCGCCAATCTGGATCCCAATGGAGCTGAAATTCGCGAAACCGCAAAGCGCGAACGTGGCAATAGTGAAGGAGCGTGGATCAAGCGCTCCCTTCATGGGCCCTAGAAACGAGAACGCGACAAGCTCGTTCAGGACTGTTCGAGTGCCTAACAAATTCCCGATGGCCCGGCAATCATGCCACGGCACTCCGATGACCCAGGCAACGGGCGCGAAGATCCAACCGAAGATCTGCTGGAGCGATGACGGAAACCAAGTGATCCCGTGACTGGCCAACCCGTTGTGAATGCCGCCCATGATTCCATTGGTCAGTGCGATCAGCGCCAGGAATGCAATCAGCATCGCCGCGACATTGATGGCCAGATTCAATCCATCCGTGGTTCCCCGCGCGATGGCCCCCAGAAAATTATCGTCCTTGTGCTCCGCGGATTCCGGCATGGTGACCTTGCCCGCCGTCTTTGCAACTTCCGTCTCAGGCACGATCATCTTCGCCATCAACAAAGTGCCCGGGGCGGTCATGATCACCGCCGCCAGCAGATGTTTGGCGTCCACGCCAAATGCGATGTAGGCCGCCATGATGCCGCCCGAAACGTGCGCCATGCCGCTGGTCATCACCGTCATTAATTCGGAGCGCGTCAGGTCCGGCAAAAATGGCCGGATGGTCAGGGGCGCTTCCGTCTGCCCCATGAAAATGCTGGCCGCTACGTTGAGTGACTCCGCGCCGCTGGCGCCCATCACGCGCTGCATCACCCATGCCGCAAAGCGGATGATGACCTGCATCACGCCGAGGTAATACAGGAGCGCGAAGAATGCCGCGATGAAAATAATAGTGGGCAGCACTTGAAACGCGAAAATGAAACCGAAGGAGGAATCCTGCAGGCCCAGGCCGCCAAAGACAAACTTTGAGCCTTCGTAGGAATAGCTGAGCAGGTGTTTTACCCCATCACCCGCCGCGCTGAAAATTCGCTGTCCGAATTCAAATCGCAGAACGAAATAGGCGAAGACCACCTGCAGGCTCAGCCCCCAAAGAACCGTCTTCAATTTGATGGCGCGGCGGTTCGATGACATCAGGTAGGCCAGCCCCAGCATGGTAGCCAGCCCCAGCAGTCCGGTGAATCGTCCCATCGCTTGCCTCCCTTTTTTACGCCAAGTCGGGACTGCTAACCGCCAATCACCTTGTGCACCAGAGGGCGTGGACCGGGCGCTACGCCCGCGATGAGGTAACTCGACGCCACGAGGTGCCGCGCTTCATCGAGCCGCGCATCTTTGTTGTAGTGCAGGGTGACGAGAGGCGCGCCTCGCTCGACTTTGTCGCCCAACCGGTGGTGGAATTCGAGACCCACGGCCGGATCGATCGTGTCCTCTTTTTTCTCGCGCCCGCCGCCCAGCACGCCGCAGGCAACGCCCAGTTGCTCGCAATTGATTCCCGCCACGAACCCGGCGCTCGCGGTGGTCACGTCAAGCTTCGCGCGCGCCTGCGGCAACCGTTTGGGTTCGTCCACCACTTGCGCATCGCCGCCTTGTTCGCGGATGATCTCGCGGAATTTATCACGAGCGCGGCCGGATGCAATCATTTCCTCCGCCAGCCGCCGCCCCTCGGCGACACTGGGGGTCTTCGCGGCGAGAAAGAACATCCAGCCACAGAGTTCCAGACACA
Organism: Terriglobia bacterium; assembly: GCA_041476305.1. Classification (GTDB taxonomy): domain Bacteria; phylum Acidobacteriota; class Terriglobia; order Acidiferrales; family UBA7541; genus DASTCZ01. The sequence continues at coordinate 444 of JBGOTC010000149.1, read as the reverse complement.
GCTCGCGCAAATCGGCGGGGCCCTGGCCGCCGAGCACCTCGATGCACTCGGCAATTTCCATGGCATTGCCCGCGGTGCGGCCAAGCGGCTGCTCCATGTCCGTGATCAGCGCCACGACCTTTTTCCCCATGCGCTTGCCTGTTTCCACCATCAGCCCCGCCAGATATTCCGCATCTGCATTTTTTTTCATGAATGCGCCCGACCCGGTCTTGACGTCGAGTACCAGCGCATCAATTCCTTCGGCGAGTTTCTTGCTCATAATGGAGGCGCAGATGAGGAACGGGTTGTCCACGGTGCCGGTGACGTCGCGCAGTGCGTATATTTTCTTGTCGGCGGGCGCGATTTCCGCCGTCTGCCCAATCAAACTACAACCACACTTGACGAGAACACGCCGAAATTCGCCGAGCGACAGGTTCGTGCGAAAGCCGGCAATGCTTTCCAGTT
>JBGOTC010000148.1:0-7604 GCA_041476305.1 Terriglobia bacterium | reverse complement strand
GGAGAGCCGCCCGTAGAGCGCCGTGGCGGTGGAAAGAAAGCCGACGTTGGCGCGCACTTTTTCGGGCTCTTTCAAAAGGTCGAATCCGGCCACTCGAGCGGTACCGTTCGTGGGCTCGAGGATTGTGGCGAGCATCCGCAATGTGGTGGTTTTGCCCGCGCCGTTCGCTCCCAGCAAGCCGTAGATCTGGCCGGGCTTGCAGGTGAAGCTGACGTCATCCACGGCGCGAACCTGGCCGCGTTTCTTATCCTGGAAGAATTTGCACAGATGTTCGGCTTCAATCATGAAGGGACCGCCTCCAGTTTCCGCGATTCCGGCACACCCGGGGAATAGCCACTCTCCAGCTTCTACGCATGGGCCGGCTGGAATATTTCACGCCATCCGGCACGGCAATCCAGCCGGGCGCGATGAGCGTACCCTACTGCGTCAGCCCTTGTGACAATTGGGACACTGCTTGGCGTCGTACTGCTCCGGCGTCACGCGGAACATGTTGTTGCACTGAATGCAGACGCGGTGCAACACCGTCTGCGGGTGCTCGCCCGGTTTCGACTCCACAGGCGGGTGATTCACTTGCTCAGTGGACATGGGCGGATTTTATCATGAGCAGGGAGTTGCGGGGAGGCACGAACCGGTTCGCGCGGCATCCTTGCGCCATGGAAGAGCATCTTTATTAGTGGAGGAAGAGTGGGCGGGGCTGTCGAGAAAATGCTGGTGGCAAAGGAACTTCATTGCAGCATATGCTGTCCCGGAACAGTCTGTTAAAATGGGGACCATCCGGATCACCCCGCACAAGTTGAAGCCAGTTTGAGGAACGAATGAAGACGAAACGCCCGAATCGCGTCTGGATCTATGTGGTGGCGGCCCTGGCCGCCATCATTGTTCTGGTGTGGCTGAGCGAGCGTCAACCCGTGCCGGATGTTCCGGTCCAGACGGTGACGCGGGCATCGCTGAGCGCGGCCATCACCACCAACGGAAAGATTGAACCGATCGCTCCGCACGAAATGCGCGCGCTGGTGGGAAGCCACGTCACCAAGGTGCTCGCGAGAGAAGGGCAGCACGTGAAGAAGGGCGAACTCCTGGTGCAGCTGGAGAGCGCGCAGATCGAGGCCGAAAAGGCGCAGGCGCGCGAAACGCTGGTCAGCAACCAGGAGAGTTTAAGCATCGCGCGCGCCGGAGGCCGGGCTTCGGAACTGGCGCAAATCGAGAGCGACCTCCAAAAGACCGAGGTCGAGCGCGACCGCCTCACCAAGAATGTGGCGGCGCTTGAGAAGCTGGTGGCCAAGCAGGCGGCCACGCAGCAGGAATTGATTCTGGAGCGCGCCAACCTGGCTCGTGCCGCATCAGACAAGCTACGGCTGGAGGCCGCGCGGGCGGATTTTCTGCGGCGGAACAAAGTGGACTTGGACCGCCTGACTCTGTTGGTCCAACAGTCGCAGGACAATTTGCGCGACATTGAACAAAAACTGGCTTCCACCCATGTTACCGCGCCTGTGGACGGCACACTTTATGCGTTGCCCGTCCATGTGAATGACCCCATCAAGGAAGGCGACCTGCTGGCCGCCGTCGCCGATCTCCGCCAGATTCGAGTACGCGCATTCGTGGACGAGCCCGAGCTTGGTGTTTTGGAATCTGGCCAGACACTGGTCATCAACTGGGACGCGCTTCCGAACCGCACTTGGACGGGGAAGACGGAACAGATACCGCGTCAAGTGGTCCCGCACGGGACCCGTAGCGTGGGCGAACTCCTGTGCCCGGTGGACAATGACGACCAGAAATTGATCCCCAACATTACGGTCAACGTGCGCATTCAACTTCGATCTCGAAATAATGTGGTGGTCGTGCCCCGTGGCGCGGTGGTGTTCGAGGGAACCAGGCGGTTTGTCTTTATGGTCGAAGAAAATCTCCCCAGCAGCCGGCTCCACAAGCGCGAAGTCAAGATCGGCATCTCCGATTCCACGACCTATGAGGTCGAGAGCGGGCTGAACGAGGGGGAGATGATCGCGTTGCCGAGCAATCTGGAACTGAGAGACGGCATGAAGGTGCATCCGACGAAAATCCTATGAGGCGCTCCTTCCAAACCTGGGTATTGGTTGCCGTGGCCGCCGCAACGCCGTTGCTGGCATCAGCGCAGCCGTCCGCACAACAACCGGCGCAGCCGCCGTCGCGAGCGTCAACATTCACACCGACGCAGAGGGCCGCGTTGGACTCCGCCAAAGCTCTTTTCAACACCGGCCATTACCAGGAGGCCAGGAATGTGCTGCTGGGGGAAGTCTATAAGGCCCCCCCGCAAGCGTTGCTCTACTACTGGGTTGGCCGCTGCGAGTTCGAGCTGCAGGATCATGATCAGGCCGTGAATTTCGCGGAAAAGGCTGTCGATCTGGAGTCAAAGGATGCCGCGTATCATCATTTTCTTGCGCGGACTTATGGCCACAAGGCGGAACATGCGAATTGGTTTTCGGGGCTTAGTCTGGCGCGGAAGGCCAGCCGTGAATTTAGTCAGGCTGTGGAGCTGGAACCGAACAACATACGATACGAGCGCGACCTGATTGCGTTTTATGTTCAGGCGCCCGGCATTGCTGGTGGCGGCGAAGACAAAGCCCTCGAACAAATTGCCCGGCTCTTTGCCATCAATCCCGTGCAGGGCCACCTCGCGCGGCTGGAATTCTACGAGAACCGCAAGAAGTGGAGCCAGGCTGAGCAAGAGGTCAAGAATGTGCTCGCCGCGAAGCCGAAAGATGCCGGACCCTATCTGGAGATCGCGGAGTATTACGAAAACCGGAGTGACGTGACCGGGATCCGCATGGCCCTGGCATCTATTCCCAAGGAGGCCCCCGCCGATCCACGCGTCCATTTCTACCGGGGCGTCGCCGATGTGCTCGCAGGTGACAGGCTGGACGAGGCGGAGAGTTCGCTGAAAGCATACGTCTCCAATCTTCCCCAGCGCCGGGAAGACCACGCTTCGCGCTCCGCGACCCATGTTTGGTTGGGACGTCTCTACGAGAGGCAAGGCAAACGGGAGACGGCCGCTTCCGAATATCGGCTGGCTCTGGAAATAGATCCAAATGAGAAAGGCGCTCATGAGGGCCTGAAGCGCCTGGGCGCCTAGCAGACACCATCTCGCGCCGCGGGATGGCGCAATCAGACTCCACACTGACCCGGGGGACCGAGCGCAATGATCAGACGGGAAACGGTGATGGTCGCCATCGACGCGCTCCTCGCCAACAAAATGCGCGCGTTCCTGACCATGATCGGGGTGATCATCGGCAGCGCGTGCATCGTCCTGGTCGTCACCGTCTCGCTCACCGGACGTCAGTACATCCTGGGACAAATTGAGAGCATCGGTTCCAACCTGATTTACGGCAACGCTGTTCATGCGCCCGGACGCGCCACGGCGTTGAGCTACGAAATCACTCTGGATGACCTGGCGGCCATGCAGAAGGATATCCCCGGATTGATTCAAGTTTCGGGGACACGTGGCCAGGATGCCCGCGTGATCGTCAATGGCGTGGAGCATCCGGCGGCCCTGGTCGGCGTGACACCGGGATATCAGGAGATCCGCCACCTGGTTATTCTCAGCGGGAGATATTTCGACCCGGACGATATGCTCCTGCGGAACAAGGTCTGCCTGATTACCCAGGAGTTGGCCAAGCGCGTCTTTGCAAATCAGAATGCGGTGGGGCAGGCCGTCCGGCTGAACGAGCTGTCCTTCACAGTGATTGGCGTTTTTCGAGAGCGCGTGGAAACCTTCGGACTTTCCGAAATCCAGCGCAATTCCGTTGTCATCCCGTTTCCGTTGATGGCCTATTACACCGGTGAAGACTTCGTCAGCAACATCTATGTCCAGATGGCGCGGCCCGACCAGGTGGTGCCGGCCACCAAGCGCGTGGAGCAATTGCTCCTGGGCCGCCACCCCATGGGCGCGGCATTTGACATCCAGAACTTCAATGGGATCCTGGAGATTGCCAAGAAGATATCGACGGGGCTTTCCATTGTGTTGATCGTGATCGCGGCGATTGCTCTGGTCATCAGCGGGATCGGCATCATGAACATCATGCTGGTGACAGTAACAGAGCGGACGCGCGAGATCGGCATCCGCCGCGCCATTGGCGCGCGGCGCAGGGAGATCCTGCAACAGTTTCTGCTGGAGGCATCCATCATCAGCGGGCTCGGCGCAGTCCTGGGGATTTTCGCCGGCGTAAGCATCCCCGTGATTGTACAGCCCTGGCTTCCCGGAAACCTTCGCGTCCCCGTGCCGTGGATTGCGGTAATCACGGCGCTGGCCGTCTGCTGTTCGACCGGGACATTTTTCGGATACCTGCCGGCCAGCAAGGCCTCCGCCCTGCAACCCACCGAATCGCTGAGGTACGAGTAATCTTGGGTTCTTCAAATTTCTGCCAGGAGCATCAGGCGCCATGCGACATACCCGACGAAGTCTTCTAGTCATCACTGCGGCGGTTTTGCTGCCCGCGGTGAACTTCGCGCAGCAATCCACCCCCACTGCTCATCTGACAATGAAGAGCACGGTGGAGCAGGCGGTGCGGAACAGCCGCGAATTGGCCATCGCAAGATTGCAGGCCAACCTTGCCACGCGCACCGCCGATCTGGATCGGTCGGTATTCCGGCCAAATCTCTTCACCGGGTCCGGTGCGCAATACTCCAGTGGATTCCCGCTCGCGCCGGGAGGCGGAGTCCCCACGCTTTTCGAGCTGGCTTACAGCCAAACGTTGTACAACCCGCAAGCGAGGGGGCAGCTCCGCGCGGATGAGGAACGCGCTCGTTCGCAGAACGCCAATCTAGACTCCGTGCGCGATGGCGTGATGGTCCGCGCGGCGCTTCTCTATCTGGAGCTTGGCATGGTGCGCCATTCGCTCGCCATTCTGCGCAAGGAGCGAGAAAACGCGCAGCGGATTACGGATCTGGTCCGCGAACGTGTCGCCGGCGGATTTGAACTGCCCATCGAGCAGACAAAATCGGAGTTGAACGCCGCGCGGATTGAACAACGGATCGCGCACAACGAAGGGCGTGAAGACGCGCTCGAGGGCGATCTGCGGGACATGCTCGGCCTCGTCCCCGACCAGCCACTGGAGCTCGCCGTCGAGGACTTACCGCCAACCGCCGAACAGCCCGTCGCGGACCTTGTGGCGCAAGCGGTGGCGAACAGCCCCGAATTGAAGCGCGCGGAAGGAGAACGGAGGGCGAGGGAGGCCATATTGAAGGGAGCGCGGGCAAGCCGCTGGCCCACCGTGGATCTGATCGGAAACTACAGTGTGCTGAGCAACACCAATAATTTCTCGGACTTCTTCAAAAAATTTCAACGCAACAACATTAATGTCGGTGTGCAGGTAACCATCCCGCTCCTCAACTCGCGCACCAACGCCGCCATATCATTGGCTCAGGTGGACGCGAGCGCGGCGGAGATGGACGTGAAGAACAAGCGCAGCCAGGTGGAATTGCGCGTGCGCAGCCAGTCGCATCTGGTGCGAGAACTCAACCTGGGCCGCGATGTGGCGCGCCTCGACCTCAAGCTGGCGCAGGAGAACCTCGCGGTGGTCCAGGCGCAATTCGATGCCGGCCACGCGACGCTGCGCGATCTGGAGCAGGCGCATCTCGAGGAGAACGACAAGTGGTTGGCCTTCCTCAATTCCGATTTTCAGCGGCAGCAGTCTGAACTTGCGCTGCTTCAGGCCACTGGACAGGTTTCGCGCATTCTGCAATAAGAGTTGCGGTCAACTCGCCAAGGGAGCCGGGACATTCCTTTTTGCGGCGGGCTTCGGGTTCCGTGTACAATAGATATACTCTCTCGGGGAACCAGCCTGCCAACGATAGAGGTGTATGCATCGGGGGGAACATGCCGGATGTGATGAAAACGCTTCTCCTGAATCCGCCGAGCTTTGAGAAATTCGACGGGGGAGCCAGCTCGCGCTGGCCTGTCACCCGCGAAATCGAGTCCTACTGGTATCCCGTCTGGCTGACCTTTCCCACGGGCATGATCCCTGGCGCGCGTCTGTTGGATGCCTCTCCGGCCAAAGTCAGCAAAGCGGAAACGGTTAAAATTGCGCGGGACTATGAATTCCTGGTTGTCTTTACCTCCACCGTGGGATTTCAGAGCGACCTGGGCCTCATTCGTCAGATTAAGGAACAGAATCCGGGCATCAAAATTGCCTTCGTCGGCCCTCACGTTCAGAATCGCCCGGATCAGAGCTTGCGCGCGGGCGCGGACATTGATTTCGTCGTGCGCGGGGAATTCGACCACGCCCTGGTGGAGTTTGCTCAGGGTCATCCCCTCGATAAAATTGCGGGGATCAGCTACCTGAAGGACGACAAAGTGATACACACCGGGCCGCGCCCGCAGCTGCACACGGAAGAGCTCGACGCCTTGCCCTTTGCCGTGGATGTCTACAAGCAGAATGTGAAGATCGAGAATTACAATGTCCCTTTCCTCCTGCACCCCTTTATTTCGCTTTATACGACACGCGGTTGCCCCGCGCTGTGCACTTTTTGCCAGTGGCCCCAGACGATTTCCGGGCATGCCTGGCGCGTGCGCTCCACGGAAAACGTGGCGCGGGAGATTCAGCGCGGCCTGGAGCACTTCCCGCAGGTGAAAGAGTTTTTCTTCGATGACGATACCTTCAACATCCGCAAGGACCGCGTGCTGGAGATTTGCCAGAAGTTCAAGCCGCTGAAATTCCGCTGGTCCGCCAATGCCCGCGTGCACAGCGACTACGAAACGCTGAAGGCTATGGCCGATGCGGGCGCGCGGCTGTTCATCGTGGGCTTTGAATCCGGCGATCCGGAAATCCTGAAGAACATCAAAAAAGGCGCCACCGTGGAGATGGCGCGCGCCTTCGCGAAGAACTGCAAGAAGGTGGGCATCACCATTCACGGCGATTTCATTATCGGTTTGCCCGGCGAAACCAAGGAGACCATCCAGCGCACCATCGATTTCGCCAAGGAGCTGGACTGCGAGACGGTGCAGATGTCTCTAGCGCACGCCTTCCCGGGCACCGAGCTGCATACCTACCTTTCCACGAACAATTTCCTTTCCGCGGAAGCGCTCACCGATGGCGGCGGTCACCAGTTGCCGCACATTGAATACCCGCATTTGTCGCAGCAGGAAATGATGGCGGGCGTGAACCGTTTCTACGATGAATATTATTTCCGCCCCAAGGTGGCCTGGCGCATCCTGCGCAAAGCGCTGTGGGATTCCAATGAACGCAAGCGCCTCTACCACGAGGCTTCTGAATTCCTCCGCGTGCGCTCCGAGCGGCTCAAGTGGGCCCGTCGGGCCCCGGAAAAGAAAGTGATGGTCAATGTGCCGCCCTCGGTGGATGGCGGCGCAAGCCCTCTGGAGCAGAACTAGCCGCCGGAGAGCCGCCCTTCCAAGATGAGTCTCCGCCGCAAGACCTTTATTCTTCTTTTTGCGAGAGTGCTGTTTGTGGCTTTGGGCGATATTGCCCTGGCCCGCGGGATGAAGAACATCGGCGCTGTTCACCTCTCTTCCTCATCCGCTCTCTGGCATGTATTCATTCAAATCATCACGAATGGAATGATCTGGCTGGGTATCGCACTTCTGCTGGCCTATTTCGTCTGCCACTTGCTGGTGC
>JBGOTC010000147.1:0-7613 GCA_041476305.1 Terriglobia bacterium | reverse complement strand
TTCTCAGCGCATATGGAATGCGCTGCCGACGCGGTCAGGTTCGCTTGAGCCGCGCGGAACTTGAATAGAGGCAGCCCCGCGGCACGGAAGTTTCTCGCCTGCTGCAGCAGGCGCGGGACACCAGAGCGCGTTCTGCTGCGGCTCTGTGGCCCCCAATATGATGGGCGCCAGCAACGGCAGGCGGAAGCCGACGGGGTGCGGTTCGCTGCAGCCCCGCGGCACGGAAAATTGTCGCCTAGCGTGCGGGAACCGGCGGAAGCTCCGCGAGCCAGGTATCAAGGATTTTCAGCTGGTCTTCCGGGGGATCAATGAAAAAAACACCCATTCCAAATCCCTCGTGGACATAAATAATCTTTCCCTGGGCCTCAAAGGTCCCTTGATCCCGCAGAATCTGCAGCTTCAAGAGAGTTCCCACCGGCAGGGGGTTCAGAATGTCCACGTAACATCCCCTGCGGCTGATTTCCGACACCCGGCCGGAAAATTTCATTTCCGTCGAGGGATCCACGAGCGCCGCCGTTGCGGTGAAGGAAAAGCGCGGTTCGCGGCGGGCCGTGCTGCGCGGCGCGCCGGGCTCACCCGGTGTATTGGGGGAGTTTCCCAAGTTCATGACCCCTCAACGAAGCATCGCACATTCCCGCCATGCGCCGCCAAATTCGGATTGCGTGTGATACGAAACGACTAACCCTTGCAAAGTCCGGGAACGGTCCGAGTCCGTTTCCGTCGTCATCCTGAGCCTGCCCGTTGCGGAAGTTCCGCTCGTATGGGACGAGCGGGGGAGATCGAGGCGCGAGACTTTTAGCGCATATCGAATGCGCTGCCGACGCGGTCAGGTTCGCTTGAGCCGCGCGGCGCTAGAAAAAAGGCGGCTCCGTGTCCCTAGATGAATGAGCGGGACGAATGGTCGCATCACTGAATCAGCAGGCCTGTAAGGCCGACCACCAAAACTCAGCCCAGCCCGTCAGGGCTGGGAATCGAATCCCTCCGACGCCGCCGAGCGCCGGAGGCGCGGCACTGTACAAACGGCCGCCCCTCACCCACCCGCCATGCCCGCCATAGCCTCGGCGAAGGCGGGTCATTTCGAGCCTGCCTGCCGCCTGCCTGCCGGTAGGCAGGTCAGGCAGGCGTAGCCGAGAAACCTGCTTCTTCCTCTGCTTCCCCCCCGCCTCCACCTTTGGCGGGAATCTCGCATCGGCACTTGTAGGCACCCACTCCCAAACCTACCCATTCTTACGCTCCGGCGAGTTGAGGTAGTGGTATCCTTCGATTGTGAACGCTAATCGAGATGCGAGGCGGATCGTGTCTGGGCGTCCCGCCCTCGTGGTCACAATGATCATGTTTTGCCTTGCATCGGCATCAGTAGAGTCGGCGCGCTCATCTGACATTCCAAAGGAAAAGCGGTTGCTACTAAGAGCACAGGCTCTATTCGGGACGCCAATGAAATGGGACACGCATGTTTTCTCCGTAGGAGGGGTGTTCGGGGCTCGGTTGTGGTTCGACGACTCCAAGAGATTATTTCGCACGGAGGTGGCTCCGATGGCATATCTCGGAGGCGAGAGCGGGGGACAAGTCGAATCTGAGCCCAGACTTGCCGAATCTGATTGTGACAGTCTTATTTCCAAGCTCTCGGAGCTTCTTCCCATCGGGACTTACGAATGGGGCGGCCTGGGGTACTCAGGTGCTGGCTCCACTCAGTGGACCAGAAAATTTGGTCAGGCATACGTTCGGCTGGCTCAGCGAGAGTACGGTTATGTCGGATTTGAGGTCTTGTACGTTCTGGATTGGAGTGGGAAGGTAGATTGGAAACACGAAAACCAGCGCGATTCCAGCGAGCGTTACGATGTGATTGGAGTGGGCAAGGAGAGGTTCCTTGTTAGCGCCGAAGAATCGAGAAAACTTCAAGTTGGAAGGCAAAGCAAGTTTCTTGGCGCACGCGATTCGATGCTTTCTTACGATAAGCACGGACGCCACAAGCCGATTTGAGCGGGCGTGGGCTTTTCCTCCCCCTCCCCCGGCCGCTTGCCCGCCATAGGCCTCGGCGTAGGCGGGTCATTTCGTGCCTGCCTGCCGGTAGGCAGGTCAGGCAGGCGTAGCCGAGAAACCTGCTTCTTCCTCTGCGTCCCCCCGCCCGCTTCCGCCTTTGGCGGAAATCTCGCATTGGCAATTCGTCTTGCCCCTTCCGGCTCACCGCCGCAGAAAACTCCAAACCTTCCGCTTAATCTTGGAGACACGGCTAACGTGACGCTCGACCGACAATTCATCGGCCCACTTGACCACGGAGCGCTTCCATTTTGCATTTCGCTCGCGCTTGAACCAGAGATTATGCAGCTCGGATTCACCTAACAGCCGCGCTTCAATCGACTCGATATCTTTGGGCCAGCGAGCGCGGACGCCGTAGTCCGAGACAAAATACAGTTCCAATGTCGATTTGCCGCGAGTGAAACTCCACGCTTCGCCCACGTAGTGCCAATCCTTTGGGTACTTCAGAGTGACTGGACCCTTCCAGTCACGGTGAAGAAAGGCATTGAACACATCTTCCTTGTGCCAGGGCTTCAACACTGCAGTCCTCTCAATATTCCGATTTTGCCACGTCTAAGATTCTAGGCCCGAAGGGCCGCTCACCAAACTTCAGCCCAGTCCGGCAGGGCTGGGCATTCTGCCCTCCCACCGCACTGAACGCCGGAGGCGCGGCACTAAACTCTTCCGATATGTTATTGTGTGTATATAATTGTCGGTTCAATGAGCCATTCCTACTCCAATAACTATGTCCATGCCATCTTTGGAACCAAAGATCGCAAGGACCTTATCCCTCCCGATTTCGAAAAACGACTCTATTCCTTTATCGCCGCTGTCGCGCGCAAACACAACATCCCCCTTCTAGCTGCTGGTGGCAACCCCAACCACTCACACATCCTGTTTTTGCTCCCTGCACCCATCTCCTTGGCATCGGCGATCAATCTGTTCAAGGTGAACTCTTCGCGGTTCATGAACGATCGTGGCTTCGCATTCCACTGGCAAAACGGTTATGGAGCCTTCAGCGTGAGTTCTTCACACCTTGAGAAGGTCACTGCCTACATCCGCGGTCAACGCGAGCACCACACCAAATTGACCTTCGAGCAAGAATTCGTGGCATTGCTGAAAAACACCGGCGTCTCCTACGATCCGAAATTCGTGTTTGGATAGTACGCGGGCGTGCGGAGTGCCGCGCCTCCGGCGCTCCTGAATTCTTCCTTGGCGAGATTTAATCACCCAGCCCTCCCGGGCTGGGCTGACGTTTAGTCAGCAGCCCTATAGGCCGCTAATATCAAGATCGCGTATGGCACATACTCGACAGGCCTCAAATTCTCGGGTAGCGCTAGCCCGCAAAGGGGGACCAACTGAGGAAATACTCAGAGAGCGCCCGAAGGGTGCGCCCCCAAACATTAGCCCAGCCCGGGAGGGCTGGGAATGGAACCCAAAGACCCCACCGAGCGCCGTAGGCGCGACACTGCTACTACATGGGAATAGAAATCGGGAAATAAGTGACGTTTCCATGTCCCCGGCGTCTGAAGCTAATAGAAATGGGTGGCAGTCCTGATCCCCGACCGGAAGGAGCAACTCGCCGTGCGTAAAAACAATCTTCGCATCCTCGTGGCTTTGGTTTTCGTTGGAATTCTCTCCGTTGGGCTTGCGGCTCAGGAGGCTCCCCGGGGCGAATGGCGCGCATCGTTTCAGACCGGCGCGGAAAAAATCTATCTCCAATTGCGTTGGACCAACGGCGACGGCACCAATACCTGGGGATTTGACCGGCCCGTTTCCGAAATCTGGGGCCTCGAGCCCAGCGTTTCCATCGGCACGCATGCCGGAATGAAATTCGAGCTGCGCCGCGACGCGGGGACCATCACCTTCACCGGCGATTTTGACAAGGGCGTGGGCGTCGGCCAGTTCCAGTTCACTCCCAGTTCCGATTTCGTTCAGGCCATGAAGGGCATGGGCTATGGCGACGTCACCATGCTCCAGCTTTTCCAGATGACGGAGTTCGATATCTCCCGCAATTACATCCAGCAGATGAAATCGCTCGGCTATGGGAACATGGGCATCCCCGAATTCATCCGCATGGCGTCCCACGGCGTCAGTTTGGATTACATCACCGGCCTGCGCGACCAGGGATACAAGGACCTGAGCGCCGATGAGCTGGTGCGCTTGCGGGATCATGGCGTGAGCCTTGATTTCATCCGCGGCATGAAGGCCGCGGGTGTGGGACCGCTTTCCACGGATCAACTGGTGAACCTCCGCAATCACGGCGTCTCGCCCGAATATGTAAGGGACATGAGCGCGCTGGGATTCAAAGGGCTCGGCACAGATCAGCTCATCAACCTCCGCAATCATGGCGTTTCCGCGGATTACATCCGCGGGATGCGGGACCTCGGGTTCACTTCCTCCGACCTGGATCAAATCGTCTCCATGCGCAATCACGGCGTAAGCCCCGAATATGTGAAGGAGATGCGCGACCTCGGATTCAAGACCACCAGCGTGGATGAAATCCTGCGGCTTCGCGACCGCGGAGTCAGCGCTGAATACATTCGCGAACTGCGCGCGGCAGGTTATGCGACATCCAACGCCGAGGAACTGGTCACCCTGCGCAGCCGCGGCATCTCCGCGGAGTTCATCCGGGGCATGCGCGAAGCGGGCTATGCGCAACTCAGTATGGACGACCTTGTGAACCTGCGCAGCCATGGCGTCAGCTCCGAATTCGTCAGGGACATGCGCTCCGCGGGAATGGACAAACTTTCACTGGAGCAACTGGTTTCCCTGCGGAATCACGGAGTGAGCGCGGAATATGTCAGGGAATTGAAGACTCTCGGCTACGATCACTTGACCGTGGATCAGCTGGTCTCGCTGCGGAATCACGGCGTCAGCGCGGATTTCATCCGCGAAGTCCACCGGCGCGGATACAAGAATTCCACCGTGGACGAACTGATCGACATGCGCTCGCACGGCCTACCGGCGAAGAGCATTATTTAGGACAAGTGTTTAGCCGGCGGCGGGGGATTCGGGCGCGGCGGCCGGAGTGCCGCCGAGTTTGGCGAGCGCCCAGCTTGCATGTTCGGCGATGAGCGCGTCCCCGGCACTCGCGAGTCGCGAGAGCAATTCGGTGGATCGCTGGTGCGCGGGCGTGCCGCGCTGCAGCTTGGAATTTCCGAGCGCCACGCACACATTGCGCATCATGCCGCGCCACTTGGTCCTTTTCACCGGGCTGTTGCGAAAAACTTCACGGAAATCCTCTTCGCTGAGCGAGGCGAGCCATTCCAATTCCGGGGCGAATCGTTTTTCCCGCGGCGCGAATGATGGATCGCTCGTTGCGGCCGCCTGACGGTTCCACGGACAAACGTCCTGGCAGATGTCGCAGCCGAAAACGTGGCGTCCCATCGGCTCGCGCAACTCTCCGGGGATCGCGCCGCGGAGTTCAATGGTGAGGTAGGAAATGCAGCGCCGCGCGTCGAGCACATGGGGCTCGACGATGGCTTGCGTGGGACACGCGTCAATGCACAGAGTGCACTGCCCGCAGAGATCCGCCGGCGGAGATTTCGCCGCCGCGAGTGATGGCGCGAGATCGAGCGTGGTGAGAATCACCCCGAGGAACAGCCACGACCCGAGGCCGGGATTGATGAGCAGAGTATTCTTGGCCAGCCAGCCGAGCCCGGCGTGCGTCGCGGCGACACGTTCATGGACGGGGCCGGTGTCCACATACCATCTTGCTTCGTGCGATTTTCCAAATTGTTCACGCATCGCGGCGACGAGCAATTCCAGTTTCGCGCCGAGCACTTCGTGGTAGTCGGTTCCCCAGGCGTAACGTGAGATCCAACCGCGTGGCAAATCTCCGTCCGATGCTGGCGCGATGGCTTCCGTGGAATAAGGTTTTGCCGAATTGTAATTGAGTGCGCAGACGATGACGCTCCGGCCATTCGCCAGCGCATTCTTCGGTGATTGGCGCCGCGGATCTTCGAGGTAACGCATTTCTCCGGCGTGTCCGCGGGCGAGCCAATCGGGCAGCCGCGCGAGTTCCGGCCAATTCTCGGCGCGCGCCACACCGCACAGGTCAAAACCAAGGGCGCGTGCGCGCTCGCAGACCCATTGGGAGCTCTCCGCCGGATTCACGGACGGATTCTTACACAAACACGGCGCGGAGAGGCGAGCGGGCATTTATGCAGCTCACAATGGCGTTGACGGCTCGCGGGAGGCGATTTACTCTCTGCGAATCGTGTTGCCCTGTTGTTCCGCGCGGACCGATGGGGCGCGCACGGCAATCCGGCGGCTCGCCTGCGAGCGTACTCTGAGGTGAGCCGGTAGAGGCGGCGTGGAACCAGCACCTCAAATGGAAGCGGTCGCAACCGACTGGGCGCTGATGATGAAGGTCGTGGCGCGGGATGAATCCGCGCTGGCGGCCCTCTATGACCGTTATTCCGGATTAGTATTCTCGGTGCTCATGCGCGTGTTGCGGGATGCGCAGTCTGCCGAGGAGCTGATGCAGGATGTCTTCTTTCAGCTCTGGCGGAATGCAGCGAGGTTTGATCCCGCGCGCGGATCGTTGCCGGGCTTCCTGCTGGTGGCCGCGCGGAACCGGGCGATTTCGCGATTGCGCCGGAGAAAAGCGACGGAAGCGGACGAGCTGGAAGAAAATGCCGTGATTGTACCGTCGAATCTGGAGAGCAGTGTCGCGCGGAAGCAGATGGTCACACGCGTGACCGGCGCGATGGAAACTTTGCCTGCGGCGCAGCGGCAGGCGATGGAGCTGGCGTTCTTCGAGGGGCTGACGCACAGCGAGATCGCCGAGCGCACCGGCGAGCCGCTGGGAACAATCAAGACGAGGTTGCGGACAGCGGTGGAAACGCTGAAACGCACAGTACAAATATGAACGGTCATCCAACTCGGGAAGAAGACTTCGACCTCTACGCGCTCGGCGCGCTGGAGGGCGAAGAAAAGCAGGCGCTCGAAGCGCACCTGGCGGGTTGCGCGGTGTGCACGCGCAAGCTGGCGGAGGCGCGCGGGCGCGTGGCGCTGCTTTCCGCAGCTGCTGTTCCCGTTGCGCCTCCCGCGGGCGCGAAGGACCGCCTGATGAAGCGAGTCCATGAAGATGCGGCGCGAGAGAAATCGGCGGTGCGTGCGGGCGGGGAATCACGCTCCGGATTCGGGCGTTGGTGGATGGCGATTCTCGCTCCGGCAGCGGTTGCCCTCGCCGTGGCGACTGTAATTTTGTGGAGCGAGAACAACAAGCTGGATCAGCAGTTGAGTGAGATCCAAAGCTCGATGAAGGCGAGCGAAGTGAAGATTGAAGACGCGCGAAAGATGATCGAGGTGCTGACGTCTCCGGACACGATGACCGTCGCGCTGAAGCCGACGAAGGAAATTCCCGCGGCGCGCGGCAGCGTGAAGTACAACTCGAAGATGGGAATGATTGTGTACGCGGCGGAATTGCCGGTGCCCGCCGCGGACAAGAGTTATCAATTGTGGCTGGTGCCGACGACGGGCAATCCCATCAGCGCGGGAGTTTTCCGGCCCGACGCATCAGGCAAGAGCAGCTTGACAATGTCGAGCATTCAGCCGGGCGCCGCGCCGAAGGCGTTCGCGATTACACT
>JBGOTC010000146.1:0-7631 GCA_041476305.1 Terriglobia bacterium | reverse complement strand
GACGCCCTGTGCGCCCGCTATGCCAACGCGCACGTGGATGTCGTCGCCGGAATCGAAGCGCGCGGATTCATTTTCGGCCCTGCGCTCGCCTATCGTCTCGGAGCCGGCTTTGTTCCGGTGCGCAAACCGAAAAAGCTCCCCGCGAAAACGGCGAGCGTTACCTACGATCTGGAATATGGCACCGACACTCTCGAAATTCATCAGGACGCGGTGAGCCCCGGCCAGCATGTCCTGATCTGCGATGACCTGCTCGCCACCGGTGGCACGGCCGCCGCCACGGTGAAGCTTCTGAAGGGTCTGGGAGGGGAAGTGACCGGCGCAGCTTTTGCCGTCGAATTGACTTTCCTGAATGGCCGCGCCAAATTGCCGGGGATTGATGTGTTTTCGCTGATTCAGTACGACAAATAACCGCTAGCTCTTTTTCAAGCGGCGCTGCCGGACCGCCTCAAAAAGCACGATCCCCGCCGCCACGCTCACGTTCAGCGAGCGCACTGGACCGCTCGTCGGAATCGAGACCAGGAAGTCACATCGCTTGCGCACCAGGTCGTGCAGCCCCCCGCCTTCGCCGCCCAGCACAATGGCAATCGCGCCGGTCAGGTCCACTTCCGTGTAATTCTTGGGAGCGTGCTCATCCAGTCCAACCAGCCAGTATCCCGCCTCTTTCAATTGCTCCATGGACCGCGCCAGGTTCACCACCCTCGCAACCGGCAAGTGTTCCAGCGCGCCCGCGGCCGCCCGCGCCACAGTTTCATTCAGCCCCGCCGCGCGCCGCTCCGGCAGCACAACTCCGCTCGCGCCGCTCGCCAGCGCCGAGCGGATGACCGCGCCCAGATTGTGCGGATCTTCCACGCCATCCAGCAGGACCAGCAGCCCCGCGTTTTCGCCTCTCCCCGCGCCCGCGCCAAGTAAATCCTCGAGGCTAGTCGCCTTCTTCGCTCCCGCGAGCGCCACCACTCCCTGGTGCTGCGCGGTTCCCGCAAGACGGTCAAGCTGCGCCCGCTCTTCAAAGCGCACCGGAACGCCGTGCTCCCGCGCGCTGCGCACCAGCTCTTCGATCCGGTCGCCGTGCCGCCCGCGCGCCACCACAATGCGCTCCAGCGCCCGCCCGCTCTCCAGCGCTTCGCGCACTGCGTGAATTCCTGTGAGCCGGTCCATTTTTTCCTGTTCTTTGGATTTCCCTACACGAGTGCTGGCTTAACCAGCGATTGTCGCCACCGCATGCGCGGCGATGGCCTCGCCGCGGCCAATGGCGTCCACACCTTCATTCGTCTTCGCCTTCAAATTGATCTGCTCCGCTCCAATGCCCAGAGCTTTCGCCAGTGCCTTGCGCATCTCAACAAAGTGCGGACCAAGCTTGGGACGCTCCGCGATCACGATGGCATCTATGTGCGATATCAGCAGGCCATCTTTTTCGTAGAGTTCCCGGACGTGCTTCAGAAATACCAGGCTGTCCGCGCCCTTCCACTTCGGATCCGTGTCGGGAAAGTGAGTGCCGATATCACCGAGCCCGGCTGCTCCCAGCAGCGCATCGCAAATGGCATGCGCCAGCACGTCGCCGTCGGAGTGCCCGACGGACCCTTTGTCGAAGGGCACTTCTATTCCGCCAATCCTCAGCTTGCGTCCCGTCTCCAATCGGTGGAGATCGTAACCAATCCCAACCCGCGGTGCTTTGTCTGTGGATCCTCGACTCATCCCTACCTCGCCTTGCGTTCCTGCTCCAGATAAAACCGCGCCAACTCCATGTCTCCGGGCCGCGTCACTTTGATATTCCGCGCCGATCCCGCCACAACGTAAACATCGTGGCCCAGCCGCTCCACAAGCCCGGCTTCATCCGACGCCGTAAAGCCGTCGCGCGCCGATAGCGCGTAAGCATCGCGCAGCAACGCGGTGCGAAACGCCTGCGGTGTCTGCGCCAGCACAATACGCTCGCGCGGGATGGTCGCCGTGATCAGCGCCACGTCACCCGGCTGGCTCGTCCGCTTCACTTCCTTCACCGTATCGAGCGCCGGAATCCCCACAATGGCCGCGCCGTGCTCGCGCGCCGCCATCAGCACGCGCTCCGTCTGCTCGCGCGTCACCAGAGGACGCACTGCATCATGCACAAGCACAATTTCCGCGTCGCCTTTCACCTCGGCGAGCGCCTTCCCGACCGATTCCTGCCGCGTCCCGCCGCCGCGCACCACGCGCACCGGACGCCCCAGCTTCTCCCGCGTGATGCGCTCCGTGAGCGCTGATTCTTCCTCCGCCAATGTGGCAATCAGGAATTCCGTGATCGCTTCGCACGCCGCCAGCCGCCGCAGCGTGAACAGCACCAGAGGCATCCCATCCAGTTCCAGGAACTGTTTGGGAGTCTCGGCGCCCATGCGGGTGCCCAGGCCGGCTGCGGGAAGAATGGCTGTGACGCGGCTCATGGCAAGGTTGTTTACACCCCCGCCACGCAACGCCGTGGCAGGGGAGGAAGAGTCTATCCTACTCGTTCGGGATGATAAACCTGATGCGCCGCTTGGGTAGGGGAACCGCCCCTATTCGCGGGGCGCCTCCGGGTAGATTGGCCGGGGAGTCTTCTCCGTGGGCGTGGCGACCACCGGCGCTGTCTCTGCGGGCCGCGCAGGAGCCTCCGCGCGCGCCACTTCGCCATTTGCATGTGCCGCGCCGGCTGCGGCGCCGCGCACTTGTTCCGTGCGCTCGTCCAGCCGCCCGAAAATCATTTTTCCGGCGGTGGTCTGGTGCACTGAAGTTACCGTGATGTCCACCGTCTTGTTGATGGCCTTGCGCGCGCCATCCACCACCACCATCGTCCCATCGTCCAGGTAGGCCACGCCCTGATTGTATTCCTTACCCTCGCGCAGAATGAATACCCGCATCCCCTCGCCGGGCAGCACCACCGGCTTCAACGCATTGGCAAGCTGGTTGACGTTGAGGATCTCCAGCCCCTGCACGCTCGCCACTTTGTTCAAGTTGAAATCGTTGGTGACAATCTTGCACTCGTACCGCTTCGCCAATTCGATCAGCTTCATATCCACTTCCGCGACCTGCGGAAAATCATCCTCCACCACTTCCACATCGATGTGGCTCATTTTTTGCAACCGCTGCAGGACTTCCAGTCCGCGCCGCCCACGCTGCCGCTTCATCGGGTCCGCGGAATCCGCCACCATCTGCAACTCGTGCAGCACGAATTGCGGGACGAGCAGCGTCCCATCCAGGAAATGAGCTTCGCAGATGTCCGCCAGCCGTCCGTCAATCAGCACACTGGTATCCACAACCTTCACTAGACGCCGCGAGGCGCGCTCGCTCCCGAACAACCCGCCGAACGCCTGCAGGTTGAGCATCTCGCCCTTGTTTGCGCCGAGGACGATTCCCATGTACGTCATCACCAGCAGAATGGCCACGCCCAAAAACGACCGGCTCGCCTCGGGGATTGACGTGTGGGTCAGGACAATATTCATCAGGTAGGCACCGAGGAGTCCCAATATGCTTCCGACGGTGGCCCCAATGAGTCTCCGCAAGCTGGCCTTCCGCAGCCTCATCTCGGCAAGGAATACCAGCAGCGCGAATCCCAGCCCTGCGCCTGCGGCGGCGAACGGATTCAAATTGAATGGGTGGAAATGATAGCCCGTGGCGACGCACGCCGCGACAAAGATCGTGCGGATCAGCACGCGGTCCCACACGCTTCCGAAATTGATGGGACCGGATTTGTCTCGCGCGGATTTCTTGCGGGCTTGCGTTTCAGAGGCTATGGGTGCCTCGGGCCGGATGGTCCGGCCAACATTGCGTTCCATGGGTTCCTCTTATGAAGTTATGAATTTCCCGGGCTGTATGAATGAAAATGAAACCGCGTATTCCGGAAATGATGAGTGCGATTCCTTATGATCCGGCAAAACGCGACCCAATTGCCGTAGTTTCTATACACCGGCGGGCGGCTTCGGTCAAGCAAACATCGGCGGCAAATGAGGGCGGATGAATTTGGTGCGGAGGGTAGCGGATTCCTACTTGATGTAAATCCGCGGCACGCGCCAGCCCAGGCAGGTGCAGATCTGCGCCGTCACCGTGCCCAACTGCCGCGCCACGTCTAAGGCATACTGCGTCGCTGCGCCGTCCGTGCCGTAGATGGTGGCGATGTCGCCGAGTGCGGCCCCCTCCACTTCCGACACATCCACGGCAATCAAGTCCATGGAAACAATTCCGATCACCGGCGCGAATTGGCCGCGGAGGATCACTTTCCCGCGGTTCGCCATTTCCCGCTGGATTCCGTCGGCATACCCCACGGCCAGCACCGCGATCCGCGATGGTTTTGCCGCGCGGAACTTCGCGTTATATCCCACTCCCGCGCCGGCCGGGACATCCCGCAGGGAGATCACGCGCGCGCGAAAACTCAGCGCTGGAGTCAGCGGCACTCGTTTTGCCGCGTCCGCTGTCCGCGACTGGGGGTCGTAGTTCTGGTGATACCCGTACATGATGGCCCCGGGACGCACCATGTCCCCCCACGTTTCCGGCCTTGAAATGATGGCCGCGCTGTTGGCCATGTGCACCATGCCCGGCGAAAGCCCCAGCGCGCGCATGCGCGCCACAGCCGCCAGAAAAACGCGCGTCTGGTCTTCCGTTTCCGTTGTGGTGAAGATTTCCGAAGAAGCAAAATGCGTGAAAGTTCCCGCCAGCCGCAGGTGCGGGCATTCGGCCAGCGCGCGCGCGAAACAATCCACCGAAGCGGGCGGCGCGCCCAGGCGGTTCATTCCCGTATCAATTTTCAGATGGAATTCCACCGGGCCGCGCAATTTCCTTCCCGCGCGAGCCGCGGCGCGTTCCAATAATTTCAGCTGGCTGCAATCCGTGATGGCTGGCGTCAGGTGGTTTTCGATGATGCGCTTCTCTTCGCCGGGCCAGAATCCCGTCAGCACCAGCACTGGCTGGCGAATCCCGGACTCACGCAGCTCAATCCCCTCCGCGGAACAGGTCACGCAGAAGCCATCCGCCCCGGCCTTCGCGAACGCCTTCGCTGAAGCCACGCCCCCATGCCCGTAGCCATTGCCTTTCACCACGGAATAGATCTTGACGCGCTTGGCTCCCCGCCCCTGTGCGGCGATTCCCGCATCCAGGAGCGCCCGCACGCTCTTGAAATTCTTCTCCAGCGCGCTCAGACGGATCTCCGCCCACACAGGCCGCCCTTCGATTTTGATTGCCTGCGTCATTGGCCTCTGCTTGCCGCCTGGATTTCCCCGTCCTTCGAGAATAGTCCAATTCTCATTGCCGCAAAATGCCCTGCGCACCGCCTGCGCTCCGGTTAGTCAACACCACTCCTTGCAATTGCACGCGCCCCTCCATCGGTGTACCAGTCCACGAACGCTGTATTTGGCTGATTTGGAATGACTTGCTGGAGGGAGGAAATGCCCCGAAGAAATCTGACGAGGCTTTCTGTACACGCCCCGTGGCTCTAAGCCGACAATCGCCAAGCGAGCCTTACATCCCCTGCCGCGCCGCTTCCTCGAACCGCGTGTATTGGTGCAGGAAAACGTAACGCAGCATGTCCGTCGGGCCGTTGCGCTGCTTCGCGATGTTCAGTTCCGTCTCGCCGCGCTCCTCCGGCGTCGCGCCTTCCTTGAACATCTTGGGGCGGTGAAGGAAAATCACCACGTCGGCGTCCTGCTCAATCGCGCCGGAATCGCGCAGGTCCGAAAGCCGGGGTCCGCGATCGTCCTTTTCGGGCGCGCGCGTCAGCTGGCTCAGCACCACAACCGGAACATTCAGTTCCTTGGCCATGGCCTTCAGCCCGCGCGTAATGCTCGCCACTTCTTCGTTCCGCGTGTTGAAGCGTCCCCGCGCTGTGACCAGTTGAAGATAATCAATAATCACCAGCGAGAGCCCTTTGTCGCGGGCCTGACGCCGGCACTTCGCTCCCATTTCCACCACTGTCGTCGCGCCCGAGTCGTCAATCCACAGCGGCACTTCCGAAAGCACGCGCAGCGACTCCGTGATCTTGGGGCCATCGTTGTGCGCCAGATGTCCGGTCCTGAACTTGTGCGCATCAATGCGTGCGTGATCAGAAAGCAGCCGCATCAGCAGCGACCCCTTTGACATCTCCAAACTGAAGATGACGACTGGTTTGTTGTTTCGGATGGCCACGTTTGTGGCCATGTTGATGGCCAGCGCGGTTTTGCCCACCGATGGCCGCGCCGCCACCACGATCAGTTCCTGTGGCTGCAATCCCGAAGTCAGATCGTCCAACTGGTGATAACCGGTGGAAAGTCCGGTGACCCGCTTGCCTCCGTCGAAGAGCTGCGAGATGCGCTCGTAATTCTCGCGCACCAGCTCGGGCATCCCGATGAGTCCCGCGCGAATGCGGTCCTCGGCCAGCTGGAAAATACTCGACTCCGCGCGGTCCAGAATCGCGTCCGCATCCTCCTCCGCTTCCATCGCCTGCTGCTGGATGGAATGCGTCGCGTGGATCACGCTGCGCAGCACCGCTTTCTCTTTCACGATGCGCGCGTAGTGCTCCACGTTGCTGATCCGCGGAACCCCGTCCACCAGGGACGCGAGATACGAAGCGCCTCCCACTCCCTCCAGCTCGCCCGCGCGCTGCAATTGCTCGGTCAGTGTTACCAGGTCAATCGGTTGGCGCTGCTCGCTCAGCTGCACCATCTGCGTGAAAATCCTGCGGTGGTTGTCCTGGAAAAAGTCCTCCGGCTTCAGCTTTTCCAGCGCCGTGTCCAGCATGTGATTGTCCAGCAGGATGGCCCCGAGCACCGAGCGCTCGGCTTCGGGGTTTTGCGGCAGCGGTCGTTCGATTGCGGGAGCTGTGGCCATGTTTCAGTTTTCCAGTTCCGATTTCAGCTTCGCCTTATTTTCGCCTAAGATTCCCTTGAGCGCAAGGCCTCCATCCGCGCGTTCAAACTCAGCGGGGAATCGGACACTCACGCTTTTGCGCCAATCGTCCGCGGACACGACTCCATGCGCAGACTACCGCTCGTCGGCTGTGGAATTTCAGTGGAAATCGAAAACAAATTGGCCTTGTGGGTTTTCTGAGGAAATCCGGTGAACGCGGAAGGAAATCTTACCCGCCGTGCCGCCTTACGCTTGCGGCTCCTTCGTGACCACCACTTTGAACTGCGCCGTCACGTCCGTGTAGAGCTTCGCGCCCACCTGGTATTCACCGACCAGCTTGATCGGCTCCGCCAGTTGGATGCGCCTCTTGTCCACCGCGAATCCCTGCGCGGTCAGCGCGTCGGCCAAATCCGCTGTGGTCACCGAACCGAAGAGCTGGTCGTTCTCCCCGGCCTTGCGCACCAGCGTGATTTGCACCGCGGAAATGGCATCCGCGAGCTTCTGCGCCTGTTCGCGTTCGCTGGCT
The DNA here is from genome assembly GCA_041476305.1 of Terriglobia bacterium. Classification (GTDB taxonomy): domain Bacteria; phylum Acidobacteriota; class Terriglobia; order Acidiferrales; family UBA7541; genus DASTCZ01. The sequence goes on along the minus strand of JBGOTC010000146.1, from coordinate 289 downwards.
GTGAGCTTCGCCAGCGTCGCGCGGATCTTCTCCAGCCGCTTCAGATTGCCCGCGGAGGCCGGCAACGCCAGCTTGTGCGGCAACAGGAAATTGCGCGCGTAGCCCTCGGCGACCTCCACCACTTCGCCGCGGGCCCCCAGCTTATCGACGTCTTCCTGCAGGATGATTTGCATGGCTCTTCTTCCAATCTCGAATCAGATTTTGCTCCGGCAAAGGAGCGCCTCCGCGAAAACTAGAGTTCCGTCGCGAAAGGTAACAGCGCGATGTTGCGCGCCCTCTTAATCGCTTC
>JBGOTC010000145.1:0-7703 GCA_041476305.1 Terriglobia bacterium | reverse complement strand
ACCTACTCCGTCCCCTTCTGGGTGATTATTTGCTGTCACCTCGCCATCGGCGGAGGCACCATGGCGGGCGGCTGGCGCATCATCAAAACCATGGGCCAGCGCATCACCAAACTCAATCCCTTCGGCGGTTTCGCCGCGGAAACTGCCGGCGCGCTCACCCTGCTTGGCACCGCGCACTTCGGCATTCCCGTCAGCACCACGCACACCATCACCGGAGCCATTGTCGGCGTGGGAGCTTCACGCCGTCTCACCGCCGTGCATTGGGGAGTCACGCGGCGCATTGTCTGGGTCTGGCTCCTCACCATCCCGGGCGCCGCCGCCGTCGGCGCTGGAATTTACTGGCTGCTCAGCCATCTCTTCTAGGGGGTCCCGATGCCCGATATCGTTCACTCCCTCGCCATTGACGCTCCGGCGGAGCGCGTTCATGCCCTCGTCTCCCGGGCGCAGGGCTTCGCCGAAGGGTGGGCCGCCGACGTGACCGAGCCCAGCGCTGGAATCGTGGAGTTGGGATTCTTTAACCGCGCTACGGTTTACGCCCTCCAGCCCGGGCGAATCGCCGCGCCACTCGAAGCGGAATGGCTGTGCACTTCCGGCAAGGAGTGGGCCGGGACAAAACTTATTTTCGAGCTCGAGAAAAACGGTGCCGGGTCATTGGTGCGCTTCACTCACGCCGGTTGGGCCGCTGAGACTCCATACTTCATTTCCTGCAACACCACTTGGAGAGGATTGATGTTCCGTCTTCGCGCCGCGGCGGAAGGCAAGTCGCAGGGCCCGCTCTTTCAGAAAAACGGACTGGGCTACTAGGAAGATTTCGCCGTATCCGGGAAGGCGCGACTTCCGCCTGCCTCCCGCCAGCCAGCTAGCCCCTGCAGGCAGCTAGGCTAGGCAGCTAGACCCGGCAGGCAGGTAGACTAGGCAGGTAGAGACGGCAGGCAGGTAGATCCTGCAGGCAGGTCTCGATTTGACTTTGGGAGGGCACGACTTTAGTCGTGCCGATAAGAGCTTCAATTCCGGGGGCTTTAGCCCCGGAGGCTCACACAACGCAATTTGGCTCTCGACTTGAAGTTCGGCCCGTACCAAGAATAATTCGGAGGTGCAAGATGCGAATCCGCTGGGACTTTTTCACTCTTCTCTTGCTGTTCACTGTGTCCGCTTTCGTTTTCATTCCCGTCGATTCCGCCCGTGGCCAAAAAGCGCCCCCCACTCCGGATCCCATCGCCAGGATTCGCGCGGAGTGGGCTGAAAATATGCGTACCAAGCAGCTCGAGAAACTCGCCATGATGTACACGGAGGACGCGATATTTTTTGAGCCGAACGGTACCAGCGTCATGGGACGCTCCGCCATCCGCGACCTCTGCAAGACGGTGATGGCCGAGTACACCAGCGACCTCACTTTTCACACCGTCGCCACGGACCGCTCCGGCAACCTGGCCTACGACAGCGGGGACTATACCGAATCGCTTCTCCGGCTTTCCGACGGCACGAAAAGCGAGACTCACGGAACCTATCTCATGGTTTTCAAGCGCCAGGCCAACGGCGCCTGGCTCATTGCTCAGCAGGTCTGGACCGAGGCGACTCCTCCCTCGCATTGATAAATCCCGCTGGCTTTTCTGAACGCTCGAGTCTTCCATTCAGCGGAGCCTTGGTTTTCGTACTTTCCCCACGCCGGTCCGAGGATTTGATTTCAACGGCGTGAACGCCTAATGTGTGCTGCATGACGTGTTGCACGCCGTGTTGCGGTGCGGAGGAACAATTCGATCGTAAGCGAGTGGAGCGTGACCTCCGCCGTTTCCGCAAGCGTGGCCCGGAAATCACCACGCGTCTCATGCTCGAGGAACTTCGGCGCTGGCCGCTCGAGGGGCTCAATCTCCTGGATATTGGCGGTGGAATCGGCGTCATCGGGAAAGAACTCGCCGGCAACGGCGTAGCCGGTGTGACGATGGTGGATGCTTCCTCTGCTTTTCTGGAAGTCGCCCGGCGGGAAGTCGCTCCGCGGTTCGCAGCGCGTCCCGCTCAGTTCTTTCTCGGAGATTTTGCAGAAATCGCGGCAACGGTTCCGGAAGCGGATATCGTTACGCTCGATCGCGTCGTTTGCTGCTACGCGGATGGCGAAGGGTTGCTCAGGGAAGCTGCGGCGAAAACTCGCCGGCTGCTTGCATTTTCTTATCCCCGCAACCGCTGGCTGGCGCGGATGATGATCGCCCTTGATAATTTCATGCGGCGCATCAAAGGAAAAAGTTTTCGCGCCTTCGTTCACCCGCCTGAACGCATGGAGCAGACTCTGGAAGCCGCGGGCCTCGCGCTCAGCGCAAGGCGCAAGTCAGTCGTGTGGGCCCTTGCCGTGTATCGCCGTCATTCGTAACGCAGCGCCACAATCGGGTCCACTTTTGTTGCGCGCCGCGCCGGGAAGTAGCAGGCGATCGCCGCCACCAGCGTGATGACCACACCGACGCTCACGATTGTCAGCGGGTCAAATGGCGTGACTCCAAACACCAAACTTTGCAGCAGGCTTCCGCCCAGCAATGCCGCCGCGCCTCCCACGGCGAATCCCAATGCCACCGGCGCAAGTCCCTGCCGCATGACCATCGCGAGCAAGCGCGACCTCTGCGCCCCCAGCGCCGTGCGGATGCCGAATTCGCGCTGCCGCTGTTCCACGGAATAGGCCAGCACTCCAAAAATCCCGAGAGAAGCCAACAGTAACGCGCTGATCGCAAAAGTCGTCGTCAGGGAAATCTGAAAGCGGCGCCCTTCCACGTTGAGCGCCACAAGTTCCGACATCGGCCGCAGCGCCGCAATCGGCACGTCGGGACCTGCTTCGTGGATCACCTTGCGCATGGCCGCCGCGAGGCTCGCCGGATCCTGCGCCGTCCGCGCCACGATGGATGCGAAAGCCGGAGGCCCCGGAGCCTGCCCGGTCCACGAATCGGCCACGTACACCATGTTCAATGGAGGCCGGTCGAGCCGGCTGTGGATGTCTCCCACGACCCCGATGACTTCGCTCAGCCGCAGCGCCCCCCAGTGGGCGTCGCACTGCTGGCCAATCGGGTTCTTATTCGGCCACAAGCGGTGAGCCAGGCCTTCGGAGAGAATCACGACTCTCTTCCCGCGATCCATTTCGGTGAAAGCTCGTCCGGCAAGAATGGGAATCCCCAGTGTTTTAAAATAGTCCGGGCTCACCGGGCGGTAATTCGCGCTCGGCTGTTCCTCCGGAGGGAGCTCATTGCCGGCGAGGTTGATGCCGGTCACCGATCCCTCTCCCTTCAGCGGCAAAATCGTGATCCAGGCGGCCGATTGCACCCCCGGAAGACCACGGAGCTTTTCAAGCGCGGCCGCATAAAACACCTCGCGCGATGCAAGGGTTCGGTAGGCCGCCGGCGGCAAATTGATTTCAGCCTCCAGAACGTGGTCCACGGAGAATCCGGGATCCCTGTGCAGCAGGTTCAGCAAACTTCTTCCCAGCAGCCCCGCCACGATCAGCAGCAGAGTGCATGCCGCGACTTCAATGCTGACCAGCGCCGCGCGCGTCCGCCGTGTGCCGCGATTTTCGGTTGCCGCTTTGCCACTGGAACCGATCGCATCGCGCAAGCTGGCGCGGGAGACCAGCCACGCCGGCATGGCTCCGAAAAACGCCGCCGTGGCAAGGGAAGCGGCAATGACAAACGCCAGCCCGCTGCCGTTGAGGCTGACCTCGCTCAGCCGTGGAATATCTGTCGGGCCGAAATGGACCAGCCATTGGATTCCAAACAGCGCCAGGAATACCCCAAGCAATCCGCCAAGTGCGGCCAGCAAGACGCTCTCCACCAGCATCTGCCGCACGATCCGCGCGCGGCTTGCGCCCAGCGCGAGGCGAATGCCCGCATCCCGCATGCGCCCCGGCACGCGCGCAAACTGCAGGTTGGCCACGTTCACCCAGATCATCAGCAAAACGGCTCCCACCGCCGCCAGCAACATCAGGAGCCCGCGGCGCGCCGGTCCCACCATTTCCGATTGCAGCGAAACGATATCGGCGCGCAAATCGAGTTTGGTTTTCGCCTGCTTCGCGATGCCCGCCTGGATCACATTCAGTTCCGCGACGGCCTGCGCCTCCGTCACGCCGGGCTTCAGCCTGCCGATGGCCGTGAAATCGAATTCGCCGATCAGGTCCACCTCGTAAGGTCTCGGCCCATTCAGCGGGGTGAAAAATTGCGCGCGCGTGGAGAACCCGTTTACGCCTCCAGGCATCCGGAAGGATTGCGGCAGCACGCCGATGACGATGTGCGGCACTCCATCCAGAGTGATGGACCGGCCAATCACGCTAGGGTCCGCGCTGAACTTCGTTCGCCACAATGCATCGGTCAGGATGACCGCTCGCCCCCGGTCGGTCAGGTCCTCCTCGGGCAGAAACGCCCTGCCGAGAGCTGGGCGTACGCCCAATAAGTCCAGAAAGTTTGCCGAGGCGCGCGTGCCGCGAAGCTGCTGCGCTTCGCCTTCGCCGGTCAGAATCACCGAAGTGGTTTCAGCGAGGGCAATGTCGTCAAATGATTTCGCCTCCTGCCGCCAAATCAAATAGTCCGGCAGGTTCGCGTCCAGCACGGGGAAGGATTTCGCCCACTGCGGCACGATTTCCTGGATCACGTAGAGGCGCTCTGCACCGGGATAATTGAGCGGCCGCAGCAGAACGCTGTTGACCACGGAAAAAATGGCCGTGTTCGCGCCGATTCCCACGCCCAACGTCAAGACCACGACGATTGTGAAGATAGGCCGCTTGCGGAGCGACCGCACGGCATCGCGGAGATCACTGTAGAGGCCATTCAGCATGTCGAGCACCCCCTCTGAAGACTTAGACGACTTCTCGCGCAATAGTTGTGCGAAGCGCTGTGCGAATCGTCACTAATTGTGTGCGCCGTCACTCGGGCCGTTCCGTGATGGGCGTCACATCCGCCTGTGGCCCTTCGCCTTCGGTAGCACAGGATTCATCCTGTGTTCTTTTGACCCTCATCACACTCCGTCATCCTGAGCGAAGCGAAGGATATCTCGCGGCGCATAGTGACGCGAGTGTTGGTCCCCTTTCGCCTTTGTAGCTCAGGGTGCGGCGCGAACCGCCGACCCTGAGGCCTCTCGGCGCTCTGGCCCTTCACCCGCCATAGCCTTGGCGACGGCGGGCCATGGTCCGCGGTAATCCCCCCCGCCCGCCTCATCGCCGCCCGATTGGAGCCCTCCCGTCCCAATCATCCTGAGCTCCGTCGGAGGGGTTACGCCCCTGTGACTCATCCTAGTGGTATCATCCGCCGATGCCTCTCTCCTGGAACGAGATCCGCCACCGCGCGATTACTTTTTCGAAGGAATGGACGGGTGCCAGGAGGGAGCAAGCCGAAAAGCAATCATTCTGGAATGAGTTTTTTGACGTATTTGGTGTCCGCCGCCGAACAGTAGCGAGTTTTGAAGAGCCGGTCAAAAGACTCTCCGGCGACTTTGGCTACATTGACTTGTTCTGGTCCGGCAAAGTGCTCGTCGAGCACAAGAGTCTTGGCAAAGACCTCGGCAAGGCGGAATCGCAGGCATTCCGTTACATCCAGGACTTGGCGCGGGAAAACCGTGGTGATGAAATTCCCCGCTACGTTATCGTATCTGATTTTGCGCGCATCGCCCTCCATGACCTTGAACCCGAACATAAGCCGAATTTGTCATCCTCGAACACTCGCGGCGTCGAAACTCTTGAATTCCCTCTGGCCGACTTTCACAAGCACATCCGGTCTTTTGCATTCATTCCCGGCTACAAGCAGCACAAGTTCGAAGAACAAGACCCGATTAACATCAAAGCCGTCGAAATCATGGGTCGCCTCCATGACGCGCTGGAAACAGGCGGCTACTCAGGGCACCAGCTTGAACGGTTCCTCGTCCGAATCCTTTTTTGTCTCTTCGCCGACGACACAGGCATCTTCGAGCCCGAGTCTTTCACGCTATATCTGTTGAACCGCACCGCCGAGGACGGCTCCGACCTAGGCTTGCACCTTGCGCGCCTCTTTGAGGTACTGAATACGCCGCCCGACGAGCGCCAGAAAAGCCTGGACGAAACCCTTGCCCCTTTCCCCTATGTCAACGGTGAGCTATTCGCCGAGAATCTCCGTTTCGCTGATTTCAACCGCGAAATGCGAACCGCTTTGCTCTCCTGTACGAGATTTGACTGGTCGCGTATCTCGCCCGCAATCTTCGGCTCGCTCTTCCAGGCCGTGATGGAGCCAAAGGAGAGGCGTCAGATCGGTGGCCATTACACCAACGAGCGCGACATTCTCAAGGTCATACATTCTCTGTTCCTCGATGACCTGAAATCCGAATTCGAGCGCGCAAAAGGCAATAAGGCCGAACTCGGGCGCTTCCATGAAAAAATCGCCGGACTCCGCTTCTTGGACCCTGCTTGCGGCTGTGGCAATTTCCTCGTGATTACGTATCGCGAATTGCGCTTGCTCGAAATCGATGTCCTCAAACTGATCCATCGATCCGATCAGCCGAAACTTGATATCAACGAATTATCCCTCGTAGATGTGGATGCCTTCTACGGCATCGAGATGAGCGAATGGCCGGCCCGCATCGCCGAGGTTGCAATGTGGCTCATGGATCATCAGATGAACATCTGTCTATCGGAAGCATTTGGTCAGTATTTCGTACGCCTTCCACTGAAGAAGGCTCCCACGATCGTATGCGGTAATGCACTTCGTCTCGATTGGAAGGAGATCCTCCCTCGCGACCAGTGCAGCTATGTCCTTGGCAACCCACCCTTCGTGGGAGCAAAGCACCTAAGTGTGGAACAGAGTGGTGACATGGAGCTGGTCACGGCGAGTATCGAAAACGGTGGGTTGCTGGATTATGTTACAGCCTGGTATTTCAAGGCCGCAGAATTCATTCAAAAGACACGAATTCAGGTCGGTTTCGTTTCCACTAGTTCAATCACGCAGGGTGAACAGGTAGGCGTACTGTGGAATCCATTATTTCGACTGTACGGTCTGAAGATTCATTTCGCCCACCGCACTTTTTCCTGGGAAAGCGAGGCGCGAGGCAAAGCCCACGTCCATGTGGTCATCATCGGTTTCGGCGCATTCGACACGACGAATAAGCGAATCCATGACTACGAAGATGACAACGTAACGGTAACTGCTGCCAAGAATATCAGCCCTTATCTTATCGAGGGTCCAGACGACACAATCCTGAATCGATCAAATCCGATTTGCAACGTGCCAGAAATGGGGATCGGCAACAAGCCGATTGACGACGGCAACTATCTATTCACGACCGAGGAGAAGAGGAATTTCCTCAAAGCTGAACCCTCAGCGAAGCAATACTTTCGCGCATTCTACGGCGCGGACGATTTCCTTCAGGGGCAGTCCCGGTGGTGCTTATGGCTTGGCAATTGCCCTCCACAAATTCTCCGTCAAATGCCCCAAGTCATGAAGCGTGTCGAGGCCGTCAAAAAATTCCGCGAGGAAAGCAAAAGCGCTCCAACTCGAAAACTCGCGGCTACACCCACACGCTTTCACGTCGAGAACGTTCCAACCACTCCGTACCTTCTAATCCCTCGTCACAGCTCAGAGCGGAGAAAATACATACCCATCGGATATGTCAACCCGGAAATCTTGGCGGGCGACAGCTGCCTGATCATTTCTGATACCACACCTTACCATTTCGGTGTGCTTTCCTCTGCGATGCATATGGCTTGGGTTAAGCAGATT
>JBGOTC010000144.1:0-7709 GCA_041476305.1 Terriglobia bacterium | reverse complement strand
TCCGAGCAACAAGGCTACCGATGGACGCTGGAGAAAAATCAAAGTCAAGGTGCACCCGCCGCACGGGCTGGCCCCGCTCACGGTATTTGCACGTACCGGTTATTTCGGCCCGGACCACTAGAGCCGCTGACCTTCCACTACAGTCGAGGAGCATTTTTGGGTTGGATGGGGCACACAACTCCAAGAAGGTATTGCTCATCCTATCGGGCGAAGGGGATAATATTCAGGAGGAACCCTTAGAGAAGATTTGGGGACTTTGTAACCGCGATGCGCCGAACCACTGATTTTCTCCGGCTGGGGCTCTTGTCCGCGATGATTGTCGGGCTCGCTGCCGCGTGTGTCCTGGCAGGTGGGGCCGGTGCGCAGCAGCAGGCGCCGCCCCCTGTGAACCCCAATGTTCCCCCGCCTCCGCCGGGCAGCAAGCCACCGCAGAACAAGAAAACCGCGGGCGTGATCAGCGTTGTGGACATGGTGGTCTTGCACGCCGCGGTGATCGACCGGCGTGGGATCTTCGTGGATGGCTTGCCCTCCGATGCATTCCACGTCTTCGAGGACAAAATTGAGCAGAAGCTTTCGATCGCACGCCAGGAGGACGTGCCGGTCTCCATGGGCATTGTCGTGGACAACAGCGGAAGCATGCGCGAGAAGCGCTCGAAAGTGAATGCCGCTGCGCTGACCTTTGTGAAGACCAGCAACCCCGAGGACGAAGGGTTCGTGGTCAACTTCAGCGATGAGTTCTACCTGGATACGGAGCACGATTTCACCAGCGACATCAACGAAATGAAGGAAGCGCTGAACAAGATTGACTCGCGCGGGGCCACGGCCCTTTATGACGCCATCATCGGCTCCATCGACCACCTGAAAAAAGCGCGCAAGGACAAGCGCGTGCTCCTGGTGATCACCGATGGCGAAGACAACATGAGCCGCAACACTCTGGCCAAGGCGATTGAAGTGGTGCAGCACTCCGACGCGGTAATTTACGCCGTGGGCCTCTACGGCAAGGATGAGAACAGGTCGACCACTCGAAAAGCCCGCAAGGCGCTGCAGGATCTGGCGGAAGCCACCGGCGGCCTCGCTTTTTTCCCGGAGGATGTGAGCGACACCGAAGCGATTTGCACGCAGATCGCCCACGACATCCGCAACCAATACACGCTTGCTTACTACCCCACGAACATGAAACGCGACGGCACTTTCCGCATGGTCATGGTGGACGTGACTCCGCCAAAGGGACGCGGAAAACTTTCCGTGCGCACGCGGACCGGCTATTATGCGAAATCGGGCCCCGCGGGCAATTAGCATCCACACTTCTCTTTCAATTCCGGCTTCGATTGACGACGGCGGTTCGCCGCGTTAGGATTCGCCCGCGTTCTGTGGATCGAATGGAGGCCCCCATGTTTTGCAGTATGTGCGGCACACAGCTCAAACCGGGAGATCGCTTCTGCCAGAAGTGCGGCCAGACGGTTTCCAGCGCGTCGCCTGTGGCCTATGCGGCGCAAGCCGGCACCCTGGCGATCGGACCCACGGGCACGCCTTACGCCGGATTCTGGCTGCGCCTTGTGGCGGAGCTGATTGACGGGCTCGTCCTGGGGATTCCACTTGGATTGATCCTTCTGGGATGCTTTGTGCTTTTGGGGGGAACTGCATGGATGCATGCGCATGACGGCATGCGCATCAATCCTGATCAAGGGATGGAATTCGCCACGGCCTTTGTCGGGGCCATGTTCGCCTATCTGGCTTTCGTCATCCTGTTGCTGGTGACCATCAACTGGCTGTACTACTCGCTCATGGAAAGCTCTGTTCATCAGGCCACTCTTGGAAAGATGGCATTGAGCCTGCGCGTTACGGACATGAATGGCCGGCGGCTCTCGTTTGCGCACGCCACGGGAAGATTTTTCGCCAAAGTGCTGGACAGGATGATCCCGCTCTATATTGGTTTCATCATGGCGGGCTTCACGGAGAAAAAACAGGCATTGCATGACATGATTGCCTCCACGCTGGTCATTCGCAATCAATAAGGTCCTTGAAGGATTGACGCACGGCTGTTTGTGCGAGTAGGATTCCTCCACAATTCATTGAAATAATCCAAACCACATCAATTCAAAGAAGGAAAAACGATGTTCTGCCCAAATTGTGGGACGCAGGCGCCTGATGGGACCCGCTTTTGTCAGAGCTGTGGACAGTCCATGCAGGGGACTGCGCCCGGCATGACACAGCCGCCGCCAGGCTACATACCGCCACAACAGGGTTACGCACCCCCACCTCCCGGAGCGCCCGGGTATTATGCGATGCCGCAGCCGTTTCATTCGACGATGGTGTATGACCAGTTTTTCGATCTGAACCAGATTCCCCCTGATATGCGGGAACAGTTCAAAAAGCATACCTTATTCGAGACATTCTCCGTGGGGGGAGCGATAGCCCTGCATTTCGTCACGCTGGGGATTTTCTCCGTGATCTTCTACGGCCTGAAACATTCCAGGTTTCCGCGCGTGCGGCCCGACGACTTCACCGCCGGCAAGGCCATCGGATTCCTGTTTATCCCATTCTTCAATCTTTACTGGATTTTTGTTTTTTGGTTGCGTCTGGTTGACCGCGTCAATTTTCAGTTCCGCCTGAGGAACCAGCCGCTTCCCGTGAGCCGCGGACTGGCGCTTGCGGCCGTCATTGTGGGGCTCATCCCTTACGTCGGGCTCATTTCCTGGTTCATCCTGTACCCCATCATGATCTCCGAGCTGCAGGGCGCATTGAACACGCTCGCAATGCAGAACATGGCGATGGGTGGCGGGGGGATGCGGTAGTCAATTCTCTTGGTGGCTACCCGGCTAAAAACCGCTCGATATCCTGTTCGCACGGCGTTGAATTTCTCTCCACTCGAATGCATCCGGGTCCACACTACCTTTTGGAATTCAGGAATTTGCGAGAGAACCCAGGAAACTCGTTCCGTGCGGGATATTTCCGCCAAAGTTTTCCGCGATGGTCTGCCCCATGTCCGCCAGCGTCTGCCGGATTCCCAGCGCGGAGCCGTGTTGACCTCCCGGAGCGTAAGCGACGATGGGCACATACTCGCGCGAATGGTCGGTGGTCGGCCACCGATGATCCGGGTCGCAGCCGTGGTCCGCGGTGATCATCAAGAGATCGGCTGCCCCCAGGCGCGCCAGGAACGGCCCGAGCAATCCATCGAACTCTTCCAGCGAGCGCGCGAACCCCTCCACATCTTTCCGGTGCCCATAAAGCATGTCGAAATCCACGAGGTTGGCGAAGATAAGGCCGCGCTGCTTCGACGCGAGCGCCGCGGATAATTTCTCCATCCCATCGGCATTGTTTCTCGTGGTGACATAGCTCTCCACGCCGCGGCCGTTGTAGATGTCGTGAATCTTCCCGATGCCGAATACGGGCACGCCGCGATCCTTCAGCACGTCCAGCAACATGGGCCGTGGCGGTTCGACCGCGTAATCGTGGCGGCGCTCCGTTCTGTGGAAATTCCCTGTTGTGCCAGCGAACGGACGCGCAATCACGCGGCCCACCTTGTGCCGCCCGTCCAGCAGTTTCCGCGCGATTTCGCACATGCGGTAAAGCTCGGCGATTGGAATCACCTCCTCATGCGCCGCAATTTGAAACACGCTGTCGCCGGACGTGTAAACGATGGGATACCCGGTTCGCACGTGCTCCTCACCAAGCTCTTTGATGATTTCCGTGCCGGAGGCGGGCTTGTTGCCAAGCGTTTTGCGTCCGATGGCCTTCTCGAAGGGCTGCATGATTTCAGGCGGAAAACCGTTCTTGTAAACGGGAAAGGCCTGGTCCAGCCAGATCCCCGCCATTTCCCAATGCCCGGTGGTCGTATCTTTTCCGGGCGAATGCGTGGCGCCCTTGCCAAAACATCCGAGAGGAGCGCGATCCGGCGCGAGGTGCGCAAGCGGCGCGATGTTCGCCAGGCCCAGCCGCACCAGGTTGGGAAACCGCAACGGTCGCGAATCCGCGATGTGCCCGAGCGTGTTGCGGCCCACGTCGCCGTAATCGGCGGCATCGGGCAGCTCTCCGATGCCCACACTGTCGAGCACGATCCAAATCACGCGTGAAAACGGTTTCACAGTGGCCTCACCCGCAACTCTAGCATAACGAAGGGCGAGGTTTGCTGGACGGGGAATTGATCATCGAAGCGGGCGAAATTGTTTCACGTGGAACAATTTTAACTAATGCCAGTGCGTTCAAACAGTTGAGAGAATTCGAATGCGAAATGAAGCAACTTGCGCTTGGCGACTGCATCGACCTGCGCTGCCGGCTGCACCCATTTCCGTGGAACATTTCTTTCGAAAAACCCGTACCATTCTAGTGAGAGGGGTGCGCGATGGCCACGAATGGGCGATCCAGGGGCGGGTCTTATGTTTTCGGAATCATACTGATCGGCTTGGGGGTTATTTTTCTTGTTGCCAACCTGCGGCCGGGTTTCAATGCCTGGCTGCTGCTGGAGCGGTACTGGCCATTCATCCTGATCGTGCTCGGCCTCGCGCAGCTCTGGGATCGCATGAGAATGAGGAATGACCCGCAGGCCCGCGGAAATCGTTGGATGTCCGGATGGATGATCGCTCTGATCATCGTCGCGGTTCTGGTGGGGGCCTCTTTCCGCAGAAGCGGGGCGATGAATCCCACCATTCATGAAACGCAAACAATTGAAAAACAGGGTCAGTCGGTGACCGCGAAGATTGACATGCCCGCCGGAGAATTACGGATTGACGGCGGCTCAACCCGCTTGTTGGAAGCCGATTTCACCTTTGATCAGGCCACCGGAAAACCGAATGTGGTCTATTCGGGGTCCGGATCGTCCGCGCGGCTGGAGATTACACAGCCATCTTCCATCCACCTGGGAAGGAATGAAAATCAGTGGAGACTGCGCTTTGGCGACACTCCGATGGAAATGGAGGTGGAGATGGGCGCGGGCCGCGGTGAACTCCATTTGCAGGAGCTTGATTTATCGCGTTTGCAGGTTGATATGGGCGCCGGTGACCTTGAGATTTACCTGACCGGCGACCGGAAAAAGAATCTCACAGCGGAAATTCACGGCGGAGTGGGAAGAGCCACGATTCATCTGCCCAAGAATATCGGGGTGGAGATTCGCGCGGAGGGCGGTATCGGGTCCATTGAAACCGTTGGTCTGCGCCATGAAAGCGGCAGATACGTGAATGACGCCTTTGGAAAATCACCCATTTCCATCCGCATGAATATTGAAGGCGGAGTGGGGCAAATCCGCCTGGTCCAGGATTTCTAACAAGAATCGGCGCGCACTCCCCATCAAGGCATGCCCCACTTTTTGCTATAACGAGAATTCATTTACCTCGCCATTCCCGCATTTCCAGCCATTTGCCGTGATTGACACGATGCGTATAATTGTAGGTTTAGGCTGCGCCTCAGAGAGCGCACAGAGAGGGCTAGGTTTGTCCGTCACTCCCAGCGCAACTGGAAAGTCCCCTGCCCTGCCCGAACAGCAGGAATTCATCCGCGTGCGCGGGGCGCGCGTTCACAACCTGCAGGACATCAGTTTTGATATTCCCCACAACGCAATCACAGTGGTGACCGGAGTTTCGGGCTCAGGCAAGTCCAGCCTGGCATTCGACACCATTTACGCCGAAGGCCAACGGCGTTACATCGAATCGCTCTCCGCCTATGCGCGGCAATTCCTGGAGCGCATCGAGAAGCCCGATGTGGATCAGATCACAGGAATTGCTCCGGCCATCGCCATCCGGCAGAAGAATTCAACGCGCAACCCGCGTTCCACAGTTGCCACCGCCACGGAAATCTACGATTACCTGAGGCTTCTCTACGCGCGTGTGGGGCGGACGATCTGCGCGACATGCGGGAACGAAGTGCGGCGCGACTCCATGGACGAAATTGCCGCGCGTGTGCTCGCGCTTCCCGCGGGGCGGCGATTCTCCGTGATGTTCCGCGTGGCTCTTGCCGCGCACACGGAGAAGCCCGAAGCGCGCAAGGCTTCCGCTCGAAAACCGGCAAAGCCGGGCGCTGAAGCGGTGCGGATGGCCCTTGCCGAGTTGCAGAAGCGCGGCTTCAACCGCCTCTATCAAGAAGGCCGCATATTTGAATTCTCGCAACCTGAGACGCTCTTGGAGATCAATTTCGCAAAACCAGTTTTTGTCCTCGTGGACCGTCTGACTGTTTCAGCCGAGTCCCGCGCGCGCCTCGTGGACTCCGTGGAGATTTGTTACCGCGAAGGGGGCGGTGAAGCCATTCTGGAGTTTGCACCGCAGAGCGCAGCTTCTTCATCCACGAAGAGCGCCGCGCCCGAGCGGATTATTTTCAACGAGCGTTTCGAGTGCAAACAGTGCGGCATCGTTTATCAGGAACCCGAGCCGCGGCTGTTTTCTTTCAACAATCCCGCGGGGGCTTGCCCCCGCTGCCAGGGATTCGGCAACACGATTGATTTCGATTTGAATCTCGTTGTGCCGGACGCGGGCATGTCGCTTGACGCCGGCGCCATCGAGCCCTGGACGAAACCGCGTTACCGCGGCCTGCACCAGGAGATGCGCAAGTATGCACGCTCGAAAGGGATCCCCGTCGATGCGCCCTTCCGCACGCTTACTCCTGAGCACCGCGCGCTGATTCTGGATGGCGACCCCTCTGCCGGCTTTTCCGGAGTGAAAGGATTCTTTGCCTGGCTGGAGCGCAAGAAATACAAGTTGTACATCCGCGCATTCCTGAGCCGCTACCGCGGCTACGCCATCTGCCCGGAGTGCGGCGGCACGCGCCTGCGCGCGGAGGCTCGCGCCGTAAAGGTGCGCGACAAATCCATCACCGAAGTCTGCGCCATGAGCGTCACGCAGGCCCGCGCTTTCTTCGCTGACCTCGACCTGACCGAAGCGCAAACCATAATCGCCGATAAAGTGCTGGAAGAAGTCCGCGACCGCCTGAGGTTTCTTGATGAAGTGGGCCTCGAGTATCTCACCCTCATGAGGCTGACCTCGACGCTTTCCGGCGGTGAGGCGCAACGCATCCAGCTTGCCACTTCACTGGGGTCGCAACTGGTGGGCGCGCTCTACGTGCTCGACGAGCCATCTATCGGGCTACATCCTCGCGACACGCGACGGCTCATTAATATCCTGGAATCGCTGCGCGACCTGGGCAACACCATCCTGGTTGTGGAGCACGACCCGGATACGATTCAGGCCGCCGATTACGTGCTCGACCTCGGGCCGGGCGCGGGTGAATTGGGAGGCCGCGTCCTGTTCGCGGGGCCGCAATCGGAACTCGCCGGCGATCCACATTCACTGACGGCGCGCTACCTTTCCGGCGAGTTGCGCATTCCGGTTCCAGCAGCGCGCAGAAAGGCGACTGGAAAATTCCTGCGGCTGTTCGGCGCGCACGCGCACAACCTGCAGAATATTGACGTGATGATCCCGCTCGGCATGATGACGGCGATCACCGGCGTTTCCGGCTCCGGCAAATCCACGCTGATCTATGACGTGCTCTTCAAGGTCCTGGAAGCCAGGAAGACCGGCGCCGCATTCAAGCATCTTTGCGACCACGTGGAAGGCGAAAGACTCATCGTGGAAGCCGTCGCGGTGGACCAATCGCCCATCGGCCGCACCCCGCGGTCGAATCCCGCCACGTACCTGAAAGCCTTCGACGGTATCCGGGACGTATTCGCCGCCACGCCGGAGGCCAAGCGCCGCGGATTCTCCGCCGGCCATTTCTCCTTCAATATT
>JBGOTC010000143.1:0-7719 GCA_041476305.1 Terriglobia bacterium | reverse complement strand
GCACGGGCCCGGCGGCCCTGGGTGGTGTTTGCGGCGGCGACGTTGATTATTGGCCTGGGAGTCTCCCTGGCGCTCTACAGGAAGGCGGCTTCGGAACGGGACAACGCGAATCGCCAAACCGCGCTTGCCGCGACCATCAACAAATTCCTCTCCGACGACCTGCTGGGACGGAGCAACCCCTTCATCAGCGGAAAATCGAACGAAACTTTCCTGGACGCCGTGAAACAATCGTCGCCCCGGATTGACCTGCAGTTCAGGAATGAGCCGCTGATCGCTGCGCGGCTTCACCAGACGATCGCCCGCTCTCTCGAGAACAGAAGCGATTGGGCCGATGCGCGCAAGGAATATGACCGCGCTGTGGCGCTTTTCCTGCTGGCAGAGGGAGAGCATTCACAGGACGCCATCATCACACAGCTGCAACGCGCCACGATGGAAGCGATCAGCTACGAAAAGGGGTCGCTGCCACAGGCGAAATCAATTCTCGTGGCCCAGGAGTCGGCCATCTCCGGGATCGCCGGCCCCCGGGAGGATCTCTCCGTGTGGCTCGAGACCGCCCGTGGAATGATCGCGTTGATCGAAAACAACGCGAAATCCACCCTGGAGCATTTTCAAGCGGCCCTGGAAAAATCTCAAGCACTCGCGTCCTTTGACGAGAGCGCGCGGCTTTCACTCCGGCAGAGGCTGGCTTTTGCAAACATCCGTCTGGGGAATGGCGCCAGGGCCGAACAACTTTTTCGTGAACTGATCTCTGCTTACACGAATATCAGCGGACCGGAAAGTCCAAACGTCCTTCGAGTGCGCTTGAACCTGACGCAGGCGTTCATGATTCAAGGGAAGTTCCAGGAGGCGGTGACCGAAGCGAACGCAATTTATCCGGCGATTGTGGAGAAACTGGGCGCGGACCATGAATACACTCTGCAATTGCTGAGCACGCGCGCGCAATCCGAAGGCAGCCTGAGCATGTGGGAAGAGACCATCCGCGATGAACTGACCATCTACCGTTTGGCAGTCCTGAAGCAAGGACCTTCCTCCTTCTTTGCGGTTGCCGGGCTTTCCGATGCCGCGCTGGCGCAGTGCCGCGGCAATCATCCGGCGGATGGCGAGTCCAATGCGCGCAAGGCGTTTGATACTTCACGCAAGGCGTTTGGGGAGCGAGCCGGGATCACGGGCGGAGCGGCCTACACGTTAGCCTCATGCCTGATCGGTTTGAACAAACTGGAGGAGGCATCGAAGCTGTTGGATGGGATCGATGCCAAGGTAGTCGCACAACTTACCGGAATGCCCGATTGGGTGGCCAACGTGGATCTGGCGAGGGCGGAGATTGCGTATCGCCGCGGCGACTTTGCAACCGCGAAGAAATACGTGGAATCAGCGGCGCCAACATTCAAGCGGGCGGACGCAGAGCCCTACCAAAGAACCACTCTGGAGAACCTAACCACGGCAATCACCAAGCGAATGTCGGAGAAGAAGTAGCCCTCTTTCTACTGTCAATTTTGAAAAGACTCAGAACCTTGCGGGTGTGTTGACTCGGGGGGAGGCGGGATTAGTTGGAGCGCATTTCCGCTGCACAAGCGAGATTCTGTTCCAGGCGCTGATCCACAAGAACCGCCACGTAGCGCGCGCAGGTGACCATTTCCGAATGCGCCCAGCGGCGCAGCGCCGGAAGACCGCACAGAGCGGCGACTACGGCGTAGTAGATTTGGATGCCGCGCAGGCTGCTGGTGCGCTGTTCAATGCCGGGAGTCATGCGGTGAAAACTGAGAAGCGCGCCAAAGTCTTCAGCTTCGGGCACAGCGTGATTGAGCCCGGAGGCAACGCGGAAACGTTCCGAGAGAGGCTGTGCGGCGATCCCGGCGATCAAGGAACGCCAGTACGATATGCCGAACTGCATCAGGCCTAACGTGGCCGCTATAAGTATGAGTGTGCTGAACATCTCCCTCAGCCTCTGGATACATTTTGCCTTCTACGTCCATTCACCACAATGGAGCCATCGTACTAATCCGGGGTACTACGCAGGCCCGGACGGCCCTTGGACCGCATCCATCCCAGCCAGAAGGCCCGGCTGAAACAGACCGAGAACCGGACACACACCACCAGCGAGAGAAGGAGAACAGCGATGGATCGACCCACCATAGCAACTATGCAATTTAGTAGAGAATCACTACCCTAACAATGGTGCGCCAGTACCACGGAATGGGTTACTTTTGGGGGATGGCAGGCAGAATCCCTGAAAATGGCAGCCCTTTGAAGTTGTTGCAAATAAGACACTTACAAAGCTTTGTGTGGATCTGAGAATTCACTTGCCGTGGTGCTTAACCGGGAATCCCAGCGATGCATTTGCCAGGCCGAGCAATTCACGGACAACATCCAGCGCATCATGTGTGTTGCGCCACCAATGCGCCCCATCGTAGGAATCTTCCCTGGCATAACGGACAATGAGTTGAATATCGCTCCCCGCGAGCTTTCGCCACAGTGTGTGGACACGGCGGGTATGCGCCTTGGAAGTGACAAGAATGACGCGATGAATTCCCTCCTCGCGGGCCTGTCGGGAGATCACCAGAATCTCGTCCTCGGTATTCACGATGGTAGGCTCCAGGACACGGGTAGCCTCTCCGGGTACACCAAGTTGGATCAGGACTCTCTGGTTGTAAAAGGCCTCGCCCAGGTAATCAATCCCCAATTCGTGCAGCTCTTCAGACGGGTCCGCTCCGTGCGTCACCCAGACTTCCGTGGCATGGCCCTGCTTGTAAATCTCCGCCGCCTCGCGGGCGCGAATGGGCATGCTGCCGCTCAGCACCACAACCACGGGAGCTTTCGCAAGCGGGTCCTCCACGACAAGCCAACTGCCCACGCGCAGGAACGCCCACAAGCCCAAACCGCCCACGACAAGGAGCACGCCCAGAACCCAGAGCAGGCGGCGAAGCCAGCGTCTCGATCCCGTCAACCGTGTTGCGCTCAAGAGAGGGTACCCATCACGGGCCGCATCGTACCTTTGGCCGAAGGAACAATCAATTGACTTTGCTGGAACAACCCTTCCGGCAATGTTATGGTTCCGCAACCGGTCAGGTTAGAATCAATCGAACTTTGCCCAACCGTACGAATTTGTTGATGCCCGGGGAGTGGAGGAAACCTGATGCGCGTGGTGATTACCGGCGGAGCGGGCTTTTTGGGCTCGCACTTGTGCGATGCCCTGCTCACGCGCGGCTGGGAAGTCCTGTGCATCGATAACTTGATCACCGGGCGGGACGCCAACGTCGCCCACCTCTCCAACCGAAAAGACTTTCAGAGGATGACGCATGACGTTTCCAAGTACATCGAAGTGGCGGGGCCTGTCGACGCGGTGATGCATTTCGCTTCACCGGCCAGCCCGGTGGACTACCTGAAACATCCCATCCCGACATTGAAAGTCGGTTCCCTCGGTACACATAACGCCCTGGGGCTGGCGCTGGCGAAGAAGGCCAAGTTTCTGCTGGCCTCCACTTCGGAATGCTATGGCGATCCGGAAGTCAGCCCGCAGCCGGAAACTTATTGGGGCCACGTGAATCCCATCGGGCCGCGCGGCGTGTATGACGAAGCGAAACGCTTCGCCGAGGCCATGACCATGGCCTACCACCGGTATCACGGGCTGGATACGCGCATCGTGAGGATCTTCAATACTTATGGCCCGCGCATGCGCTTGAACGACGGGCGCGCGCTGCCGAATTTCGTTTACCAGGCGCTGACCGGGAAGCCCATCACTGTTTATGGCAGTGGCAACCAGACGCGCAGTTTCTGTTACGTCAGCGACCTCATCGAAGGGATTTGCAGACTGCTCGAGTCCAATGAGCATCTTCCGACGAACATCGGCAATCCGCAGGAGATCACCATCCTCGAATTCGCGGAACGCATTCTTGCGCTGACCGAAGCCAAAGTGAAAATCATTTTCGAACCACTGCCTCAGGACGACCCGAAGCAGCGTTGCCCGGATATCACCAAAGCCAAGCGTGTGCTGGGTTGGGCTCCAAAGGTGGGTTTGGAGGAAGGGCTGAAGCTCACTCTTGAATACTTCCGCCAACAAGTTGCTGCGGAAAACTAGCAGGGAAATTCATTGGCTGTACTACTGGGTGGTTGCCGCGGTGATGGCTCCATCCGGCCTTCCGAATGAATAATATTCAAACCCCAGGGCTTCCATGCTGGACGGGTCAAGCAGATTGCGCCCATCGAGAATCAGCGGGCGGGACATCAGCTTGTGAACGCGTTCCCACTGGAGAGTTTTGAATTCAGGCCATTCCGTCAGGATGAGCAGGGCTTCCGCGCCTTTGGCAACCTCGTAGGCGTCCCTGGAATATACCAGGTCGGGAAATACCGCCCGGGTGCGCTCGATGGCTTGCGGATCCATGGCCGCGATGCGCGCGCCTTCCGCTCGGAGACGCGAAACCACTTCGATGGCCGGCGAAAAACGGATGTCGTCTGTATTGGCCTTGAACGCCAGGCCCAGCACGCCGATCTGCTTATCCTTGACGATCCAAAGCGCGTGGCGCACACGATCCAGGAACGAATCGATGCGGCGTTTGTTGATGCGTTCGGCCTCTTTCAACATGGCGAAATCCACGCCCGCCTTTTCCGCCAGACGGATGAAGGCCTGCACGTCTTTTGGAAGGCAGAATCCGCCGAAGCCGATTCCCGCCTGTAGAAATTTCGGACCGATGCGCGGGTCCATGCCCATGGCGCCGGCCACTTCCTGGACATTGGCGCCCAGTTTTTCGCACAAGTCGGAGATGAGGTTGGAATAAGAAATCTTCAATGCCAGAAATGAATTCGATGCGTGCTTGATGAGCTCCGCGCTGTTGATGGTTGTGACGATGAATTGCCCGGCCGAGAGGGGTGGGCACCCTTTTCCATGAATGGGGCACTTGAATTTTCCGTCCACGATCGGTTGGTAGATCTCTCTGAGTTGGCGTTCCGCTTCCTGGTCTTCCACACCCACAACGATGCGGTCCGGATGTAGCAGGTCGAAGACCGCCGTGCCTTCCCGCAAGAATTCAGGATTGCTGGCAACGCGGAATGTGACACCGGGGGTCTTGCCATAGACCTGCAGCGCGCGTTTCACCTGCTGCCCGGTTTGCACCGGAACCGTGCTCTTCTCGATGACCAACTTTGAATTCCGGGCTTCACTGGCAATCAGCCGCGCAACGTTCTCAATGGCGCTTAGGTCCGCGTCGCCGTTTGCGAGCGGCGGCGTCCCCACACATATGAAAATGGCGTCTCCCGCCTGCACCGCTTCGGCAACGCTGCTGGTGAAGGTTAGGCGGCCGACCTCGCGGCCTTCCTTCAGGATCTTGTCGAGGTGCTCCTCATAGATCGGCACCTCACCAGCATTCAGCGTGCGGATTTTGGCTTCGTCGCTATCCGCACAGGTAACGTGATGGCCCACTGCGGCCAGGCATGCCCCTGACACAAGGCCGACATAACCGCAACCGATAACCGATATGCGCACTCTTTACTCCCGTTCGAATGAGGAATCGAAAGACCCGCTCTGTATTCTGACCGATGCGGCCGGTAGGTGAAAGGGCAATTCCGCGGAGCGGTACACGTCCAATTACTCCGCGGAATCACATTCCCCGAATCTTTGGTTACGAACGGTCCTGACGAACCAGGGAACCGCGCATCAGCAATCCGCGCAGCCCCAGCAACATCAGCCGCGGTTGGTTGCGGCAAATGTGCCAGAGAATGCGCGCGGACTCATCGCGTGTGTAGAGGCTTAGCGAACGCAGCGCTGACGAATTGAGCAGATCCACGAGGCGGCTGTAATCCGCCTGCTGGAAGTGGTGCAGCGCGCGGCGAATCAAGAGGTGCATATTCAATTCGCGGCGCAGCGCGGAGAGCTTCTTGCTGTGGCCGCCATTCAAGATTGCCTCGGCCACCCCTTCCGCGCCGCGCACGCCGGTGACGATGCCGCCCACCGTCGTGACCTTCACCTGACCCGCCGCGTCCCCAACGAGATAGACGCTGCCCGCGCCAACATCCCGTTTCACCGGCACCCAACCGGTGTAAACCGGAATACGCGCACCTTGAAAGCTCAGCGGATCGAAGTGCTTCTTCTCCAGGAAGCGTTCGAGCACCCGCCGCGTCTGCGCGCCATCTTCGCCGATGAGGCCCAACGCGCCATGCCCATCCGATTCGGGGATAAGCCAATAGAAATAGGGCGTGTCATCCGGAACAAACCACACGCGCACCGTGCCCGGCGGATAATCCGACGGCAGCCGCACGATCGCCTGCACCAGCGGCACAGTAGCCTGCCGCGGCCACCCGGAAGTCTCAGCAACTTTACTTGCCGCGCCATCCGCGCCTACCACGGTATTGGCTTCTATTTCTTGCTGGCCGCCGCCTGAACTCCCTTCAGTCCTCACGCGAATCCCGCGGCCTGTGCCTTCCAGCCCCAGGAATCTGCGCCCCAATTGAAGGTTGGCGCCCTGGTTCTTCGCCTGCTCGGCCAGGCTTCGGATTAAGGTCGCACGCTCGATGACCAGGTCGGGGCGCTTCAATTCAATCGTGGCCGCGCGGCCATCGGTGAAGAGTTCAAAGCGGCCGATCTGGTTGACGATGGAAGATTCGCCTGCCGGGCCGAGCAGGTCGCGCATATGGCTGGTGACGATGAGTGTCCTGCGGATGGGATCGAGGCGTTCAGCGCGTTCCAGAATTTGCACGCGCGCTCCGCCCTGCGCCAGCAGCCCGGCCGTATACAGACCTGCGACCGAACTCCCTACAACCGCGACATTTTTTGAATTGACACTTGCCGACGCCACCGTTCCTCTTTCAACGCTTCGCCGTACGGAATGCGGCGCGATCAGTATGAGGCACTACGCAAGCCCTCCACCGGAACCTGAAATTCGAGTGCGGCATTGTTCCACTGAGAGGGTGTGCGTGAGTATAACCGAATCAAGTAGGGGCGCAAACAGAAGATGGCAAGGGAAAGATGGAGAGAAAGATCGGCCATGGCAAGCGGCAGAAACTTAGTTTGAGTTCGCGCGCTTCTGTTGGCGCTCGTACGGCGCGCGTTCGAGCAAGTAAATTGCCGCGCCGATGGCGACCAGAGTCCCCCCGCCAACGATGTACGCGCCATTTAGAGGAAGCAGATAGAGCGACAGCGCGAGGAGCCCGAAGACCGCGCCCGAGGAATACAGAGCCAGCACAGCTCCGCGCTGCCCCAGACCCAGGTTTGCCAAGCGGTGCGAAGTGTGGTCCTTACCCGGCGTGGCAAAAGGAAGAAAGCCGCGTCGCGAACGGGAGATGACGACCAGTGTGGTGTCAAAGATCGGCACACCGAGGATCAGCAACGGCACGATCCAACTGATGCGGTGGTGCATGTCCCCGAAGCGCATCTTGGCCGCCAGCGTGGCCATCAGATAGCCCAGAAACATCGCGCCGCCATCGCCCATGAAAATTTTGGCGGGCTTGAAATTCCACCGAAGGAATCCAAGCGACGCGCCCATGACCGCTGCGGCGAGGGTCAGCACCAGGGATTGCCCTTCCCAATAGGCATACACGGCAAAGAAGAACGAGGCGATCGCGGCCACCCCGGCGCAAAGTCCATCCATGTGATCAAAAATGCTGAACGCGGCGGTGATTCCCACGACCCAGAGCACAGTAAAAACTCCGTCGGCAATCGTTGAGTATTGACCCGGCCGAAATGTCTCGAAAAATTGAACGCGAACGCCGGACGCAAGCAGGATCAGCGCG
>JBGOTC010000142.1:0-7726 GCA_041476305.1 Terriglobia bacterium | reverse complement strand
TGCTGGCGGGCCAGCCGGAGCTCGAAGCGAAGCTCGCGCAGCCGCAACTCCGCCAGCTGCGTCAGCGTATTACACTGCGCAGCAAGACATTGCCGCTCTCGCTGGAGGAAACCTCCGGATACATCCACGAGCGCCTGCGCATTGCCGGGGCCACGGACGAGACTATTTTTTCGGAGGCTGCCATCCAGGCGATCCACCACTTCGCCAAGGGCATCCCACGCATCACGAATTTGTTGTGTGAGCATTCGTTGATCAATTCGTTCGCGGCGCAGGAGAAGCCGATTCAAAGAGCGGTGATCGAAGAGGTCGCGCGGGAATATCAGCTCGACCAGAATGATGCGGTCTTGCCGGAAGTTGTGGCAGCGCCCGCGGGCGAAGCCGCTCCCGTGGTGCAATCCCTGCCGCAGAACCTGGCCAACCTGATCGACCGGCTCGGACAACACGAGACCGCACTTGAAACTTCACGCGAGAGGAAATCATGAGCCGAATCCACGACGCACTAAAGAAGGCGCAGGAAGAGCGCGCTGCGCAGCAAGCCGCGCAGGGCACCAACACATTTGATTCGGCGGAGCGGGCCGCCGTGGTGTCATCGGCGCCGGCGGCGCTGCTCGAGGCCCCCGAAGTCGCCTCCCGTGGAGCGGATGAACAATCCTATGGGCCGCTGACTTTTGAAACCCTGGTGGCGCGGTGCCGCCAGCGGCGGTGGAATCAAGACGCATCGGCGCTCTTGTTCTCCAATGGAAACGCAGACGGAACGGGTATGGAATCGTTCCGGACTCTTCGCGCGCGGCTCTACCAGCTCCGCGCCGTGCAACCGGTGAAGACCGTCCTGGTGACGAGCGCGCTGCCCGGTGAGGGCAAGACATTCGTGACCTCCAACCTGGCGCAGTCCATCATCCGGCAGCACGAGCGGCGCGCATTGTTGATTGATGCCGACCTGCGTCTTCCGAACCTCCACACGCCCCTTGGTGCCCCATCGACTCCCGGCCTGTCGGATTACCTGCTCGGCGAAGTGGACGAATTCACGATTCTGCAGCGGGGACCCGAAGAGAACCTGTTCTTTATTCCCGGCGGGAAATCGGTGCCCAATCCCAGCGAACTTCTCAGCAACGGACGATTGGAGCGGCTGTTGGAGCGCCTGACGCCTGCGTTCGACTGGATCCTGATGGATTCACCTCCGGCGATTCCGGTTGCCGATGCCAGCGTGCTCGCCAAGATGTGCGACGGCGTATTGATGGTCGTGCGCGGCGGTTCGACTCCCTATGACCTGGCGCAAAAGGCATGTCAGGAGTTCCAGGACCGGCCGTTGCTCGGCGTGGTGCTGAACCGGACCGACTCACGCTCTGGCTATGGGTCGTATTACTACCAGGGATATTCGGCTGAATCGCAAAAGAAAAAGAGGTAGGACCTGCGAATCGCAGCCGGAACTGCAGAATGAGCCCACGGAGTAGCATGTTCTGACGCGAGTGGCCGGCCCATCCGCTCGCGAAAACCGGGAATTTCGGAGATCCGGCCCCGCAGCACGGACTTTACTTGCATTGAACACCGCCGCAGGGTGTTGCTTGCCCGCCACCCATAAATCCGTTAGCCTGATTCACAATGGCAAAAGCGTCCAAAGTCCGGGGTCTTGCGGTTTGCTTGCTGTCTCCCCATCCGCTGGTCTTGGGGGAATTCGAACGAATCCTGAACCGCACAGGAATTCGATTGGTACTGCGTCAAATGGACCAGCCATTGACAGCGGACATCAGCCAGATGTCCCTGCCGAAAGCGGATATTTTTGTCGTGGATGCCCACGCGGTGCGCCCCACCACCAACTCACTGTTGGCCGGAATTCTGGATCGATTCCCCGAGGCGCGTGTGATCGTTGTTTGCGAAAAGCTATCGGACTCAACGAGCCATTCGTTATTGCGCATGGGAGCAAAGGGCCTCCTCAGTTATGCGGAGGCCGTGGAGCAATTGCCGCGCGCGCTGCCACTGGTGGCCAGTGGAGGCTTCTGGGTGCCGCGGTCCGTGCTTTCCACCTTCGTGGACTCCATCCTGACCGACCAGCAGCGGCGGCGGTTGAAACCGGATGGGCAGGCGCAGTTGAGCCGGCGGGAGCGCGAGGTGTTGGACTCACTGCTGGAAAACATCTCGAATAAGGAAATCGCCTCCAAACTGAATATTTCCGAAAGAACCGTGAAGTTCCATGTTTCAAAGCTGTTGAACAAATTCGGCGTAAGGCGGCGAGCCGACCTGATTCTGTTGTGCTATCAACAGAAGCCGCCGGCATCCTGAACTCCTCAGCAGGCAAGTCTCCACGGAACAGGACGGAAGAACCGCAATGTCCGAGAGGATCAGCAAGTGAACATCCTGATTACCGGTGCGGCCGGATACGTGGGTAGCGTGTGCGCCGAAGTGATGCTGGACCGCGGCCACGCGGTGGTGGCTTTGGATAACCTCAAGGAAGGCCACCGCGCCGCCGTGCCCCCTGCTTGCAAATTTCATCAGTGCGACCTGCTGGATGGCTGCGGCCTGGATCAAGTCTTTCAATCGTCGAAAATTGAAGCGGTGATGCATTTTGCCGCTGAATCGCTGGTCGAAAAGTCCGTCCGGGAACCCAGCACGTTCTTCCGTGCGAATGTGGCCGGGGGAATCCAACTCTTGGACGCGATGGTCCGTCACGGCGTGAAGCGTTTCGTTTTTTCATCCAGCGCGGCCGTGTATGGCGAGCCAATCACAGTTCCCATCCCCGAAGACCATGCGAAAAATCCCATCAATCCCTACGGACAGACGAAATGGGTCTTCGAGAATATCCTGGCGGATTACGCGCGATATTCCGGCGTCCACCATGTTTCCTTGCGCTATTTCAACGCCGCGGGCGCGTCAAAGGAGCGGGGCGAGGCGCACCGGACAGAGACTCACTTGATTCCCAGAATCCTGGAATTCGCCGCGGGGGATCGCGCGAAATTCGAAATTCGCGGGGATGACTACCCCACGCCGGACGGCACCTGTGTGCGCGACTATGTTCACATCGTGGACATTGCCGAGGCCCACGCGCTGGCGCTGGACGCCCTCGACAAAATTTCGGGTGAAGCATTCAATGTGGGCAACAGCCGGGGATATTCCATCCGCGAGGTTGTGGAGACGGCGCGCAAGGTGACCGGCCATGCCATCCCCGCCGAAATGGCGGCGCGACGCCCCGGGGATCCGGCAACACTCGTCGCCAGCGGAGAGAAAATCCGCCGCGCGCTGGGCTGGAAGCCGCGATTTTCCACCCTGGAAGCCATCGTTCAATCCGCCTGGGACTGGAAGCGCCGGTATCCACGGGGGTATCCCGAAGCGGGCGCGGAAGCGCGCAATCCTGTTTGAGGCTGTCGCGGAGGTCCCCCCGATTCAGTTTTTGGGAGGACCGTTTGGTTTGTGGGTTGCACACACAGCGCGCTCCAACGATGTTTGCGCTCGCAGATTCCTGTTATATTCACCCATCTTCTGAATGTGCGCGATGTAAGAGTGTGTAGGCGGCAAAAGAGAACCGGCTGAGGTCAAACGAGAGTAATGGCGATCGAGCGGAAAGCGGAATACTTCAAGGGCGCGCAACTCAAGGTGGGGATTATTGGTTGCGGCTATGTCGGGCTCCCTCTAGGCCTGCGGTTTGCCGAGGCGGGGCACCGCGTGACCGGCTTCGATGTTGATGCCACCAAGGTCGAGAAACTGAACCGCGGCGAAAGCTATATCCAGCACATCCCGGTCGCCAAGATCCGGCAGTATGTGGCATCAAAACACTTTTCGGCCTCGGGGGATTTCACGCGGCTGGCGACCATGGATGCCGTCATCATCTGCGTGCCCACGCCGCTGGATGAAAGGCGCGAGCCGGATCTCAGTTACGTGCGTGAAACCGCGGAGGCCATCGCGCCCAACCTGCAACGCGGACAACTGGTCATCCTGGAGTCCACGACGTATCCCGGAACGACGGAGGAATTGTTGTTGCCGATCCTGGAGCGCGGCGGGATGAAGTGCCCCATTGCGAACGGCCCGGAGGCGGAAAACGTTGCGACCGACTTTTTCCTGGCATTTTCTCCGGAACGCGAAGACCCCGGCAACAAACAATTCGGTCTGGCGCAAATCCCGAAAGTGGTGGGAGGCATCAACCCGCCCAGCGGACGCGCGGCGGCGGCGCTCTACGGTCAAGTGGTTTCGCGCGTCGTGCCGGTCAGCTCCACGCGGGCAGCGGAGATGGCGAAACTGCTTGAGAATATATTCCGGTGCGTGAACATCGCCTTGGTCAATGAGCTGAAGCAGCTCGGCCTGCGCATGAACATCGACATGTGGGAAGTGATCGACGCGGCCGCGACAAAGCCCTTTGGGTTTATGCCCTTCTATCCCGGCCCCGGCCTGGGTGGCCACTGCATTCCCGTGGACCCGTTTTACCTTTCATGGAAGGCTCGCGAGTACGATTTTTCGACGCGCTTCATCGAGCTGGCCGGCGAAGTCAACACGGCCATGCCCTACCACGTGGTGGAAGCCATCGGTGAAGCGTTGAACCGTCGCCGCAAGGCGCTGAACGGAGCGAAGGTCCTGGTGCTGGGCGTGGCCTACAAGAAGGATGTGGACGACCTGCGCGAGTCGCCATCCTTGAAAATCATCGAATTGCTGACCGCGCGCGGAGCCAGCGTGGATTACAACGATCCCTATTTCCCGCAACTCCACAAGATGCGGCATTACGACTATTCCCAAAAGAAGTCGGTGCCACTCGAGGCGAAGACCCTCGCGGGCTTT
The DNA here is from genome assembly GCA_041476305.1 of Terriglobia bacterium. Classification (GTDB taxonomy): domain Bacteria; phylum Acidobacteriota; class Terriglobia; order Acidiferrales; family UBA7541; genus DASTCZ01. The sequence goes on along the minus strand of JBGOTC010000142.1, from coordinate 2,968 downwards.
GACTGCGTGGTGATCGCGACAGACCACACCAGTTACGACTATTCGGCGATTGTGGAGAATTCGCAGTTGGTGGTGGACACCCGCAATGCCACGCGGCGTCTGCTGCGCCATCGCGACAGGATTGTACTCTGCTGATAAGTAGTAACCTCTTGGCGTTACTGATAGACAGTGCATACCGGCTGGCCTATTGCCGAATGCCAATGGTTCTCCTAATCTCGAAAAAATGACGCCCACGGACGCCACGACGGCAAAGAAGGTTTCACAGCGCCGCAGCCAGCGGCTGCTGCTGCGCGTCATGGTCACGGCCCAACGAAAGAAAAAGGGAAAAGAAACGCCGGTTGAGCAGTCGGAAACGCTGGCCGTGAACGCCCATGGAGCTCTGATTCTGTTGACGCCGCCCGTGGAAGAAAACGAAGTGATGGATCTGACGAATACGAAGACCGGCGAGTCGCAAACCTGCCGTGTGGTTTATGTGGGCGCGCCGGAGGGAGGCCGAATCCAGGCGGGCGTTGAGTTCACCACCCCTTCTCCCCAATTCTGGCGCATTTCATTTCCCCCGGAAGATTGGGGCTCCTACGGCAAAGAAGCGCGTCCCGCACCCGCGCCGCAAGCCTAACCTCCGCCTGTTGCACTCGTAAGTTCGATGCGCCCCGTGCCAAATGGAAGCTCCATTTCAATCAGGATCGGCGTGTGCGCCGCATCTTGAGCAAACCAAATCATCAGATGGATGTCCGGGATTTCCGCGCCGTGGTCGAACAAGCGGATGGAGATCCCCGTGGCGCTGAATTTCCCCGCGGGCACCGTGATTTCGCCTCGCGGCGTGGCCACGCGGGCGCGAACCTCATACAATTTGTGCCCCTCGAAGACCGGCGAGCGGACTTCCGCGGTCTGATTCCAATTCACAATACGAAGGTAGTAAGTAAAACCCAGCGGGTCTCGTGTGCCCGGAAGCACCTGGACTTGTGTGGCTCCCGAGGGCGCGGGAGTCTGCGTGGAAGCGAGGCGGAGAATGTGTGACTCCGATTTGCCCGGTTCATGCAGATACAATTCAAACTGCATGCCGGCGAAACTGGATTGCGCGGAGTAGGAATCGTATTGGTCGTCCACCGGAAAAATGTAGTGAAGATAGCTGTTGGTGTGGCATTGCGCCTGGAAATGCCAGGCCGGGCGGCCGTAGAAAGGGTCGGCGTCGATGACCTTGAGGGTTACGCGAAAGGCGTCGCTGATGCTTGACCACTGGCCGGAGAAATCCAGAGTTTCCCCCGCGCGAAAAGGGGCTGCGGCAGCCGCCGATTCCGGGGAATGAGTGTTGCCATCGGGCTGATGCATTGCCGGAACGGCCAGCAAGGTCAGGAGCGCCAGTGAAGCTAAATACCCTTTGAAATTGGGTAAGCGGTCTTGAGAAGAGTTAAACATTCGGGCAATCGCCACGTGAAAGCGGATTAGGAAGTGAGCGAGGCTCACGCTATATTGGAGCCTACCGAAAATCGTGTCCGCGCGCCAGATGGCGGGGAATCTTCGGCGGCCGGAGATTCGAGAAGGTTAAGCGGGATTCTTCCGGGAGAGATAAATCGAATGCGTTATCTTGTCACAGGCGGAGCGGGATTCATCGGGTCCAACACCGTAGACGAGCTTGTGCGCCGCGGCCACAGCGTCCGGATCCTGGATGACTTTTCAGCGGGTAAGGAAAGGAACCTGGAAGCCGTAGCGAATCAAGTTGAAATCATCCGCGGAAGCATCACCGATTTGGACATTGTGCAGAAAGCCTGCGGAGGCGTGGACTTCGTCATTCACCTGGCCGCGCGCACTTCCGTCCCGCGCTCCGTGAAAGACCCGATTGAGACAAACCGGGTCAACATCGACGGAATGCTCAACGTCCTGGTCGCTGCGCGGGACTCCAAGGTGCGGCGCCTGGTATATTCAGCCTCCAGCTCCGCCTACGGTGAAACGCCCACGCTTCCCAAGCGAGAGGACATGCCCCCGGCGCCGATCTCGCCCTATGGAGTGACGAAATTCGCGGGCGAACTCTACGCCGGCGTCTTCGGCCGCTGCTATGGACTGGAAACAGTTTCTTTGCGCTACTTCAACGTCTTCGGCCCGCGCCAGGACCCCGGCTCCCCCTATTCCGGTGTGTTATCGAAATTTAACGCCGCGTTGCTGGAGGGAAGCCAGTTAGTCGTGTTCGGCGATGGCGAACAGTCGCGCGACTTCAACTACGTCGAAAATGTGGTGCAGGCAAACCTGCTGGCCTGCGAAGCTCCCGGTTGCGCGGGGCGCGTGTTCAATATCGGGACCGGCGGACGCTTCACGTTGAATGAGACGATCAAGTTGCTGGAAAAACTTTCCGGAAAGCGCGCCACGGTGAAGTATGAAGCTGCTCGCGCGGGAGACATTCTGCACTCCCAGGCGGACATCACCGAAGCCCGCAAGTGGCTTGGCTACGATCCCAAAGTCGGCTTCGAAGAAGGTATGCGCCGGACATGGGAGTGGTATCGCGCCGCGCGCTAGCCGCGGGCCGTATTCCCGCGTCCATCAATCAGCGACGGCAATTCCGCCAGGCTATCGAGGAGCAAATCAGGCGGACACTCCGCCAGGCGCGCGCTCCCGAAGCCGTAGGTGACGCCGCAGGCCCACGTCTTGGCGTTCCGCGCCGTCTGCACATCCACATCGGAATCCCCCACCATCAATGCCTCGCGCGGCGAGGCCTTGAAGTCCTTCAGCAACGCCTCCAGACCCATGGGATCGGGTTTTTTTCGCTCAAAACTATTTCCGCCGTGGATAAAACGGAAATAGCGGGCGAGGTCGAGGCCTTCGAGGATGAGTTTGCTGATCCGCGTGGGCTTGTTGGTGAGCACCGCCATTGAAAATCCATCGAGAGCCGCCAGACCCTCGCGCACACCAGGATAGGCGACGGTGTTATCGAGCATGTGCGTACGGTAGTAGTGCAGGAAGTGCTCGAGCGCGCGGC
>JBGOTC010000141.1:0-7780 GCA_041476305.1 Terriglobia bacterium | reverse complement strand
CGTCGCGGAGTTTCTCGAGCCGTGGTTTGAATCCGAGGAGATCAAGGTCACACTCGCGACGGACGGCGTTATCGGCACGAACGGCGGCCCTCGCTCTCCCGGCACGGCGTACGTGCTGCTTCATCATGTGATGGGCGGCGTGGATGGCCACCGCGGCCTGTGGGGATTTGTGCGCGGCGGGATGGGAGCCATCGCGCAGGCCATCGCGGGCGCGGCGCGAGAGGCCGGCGCGGAAATCTCAACCAACGCGCCGGTGGACCACGTGCTGATCGAAAATGGACGCGCCGTGGGCGCGGTGCTCGCGAATGGCGAAGAGGTCCGCGCGCGCACGGTGGTTTCCTGCGCCGACCCCAAGCGGACTTTTCTCGGGCTCGTCGGCGAAGCCCACCTGCCGCCGGATTTTGCGCGCGACGTCCGCAACATCGCCATGCAGGGCTGCTCCATGAAAATCAATCTCGCGCTCGACGGCCTGCCGAATTTCCGCGCCATCCCCGGCGACAATCTTCAACCGCATCACAAAACCACCATGCACATTTGCCCCAGCATGGATTACGTCGAGCACGCGTGGGACGACGCGAAATATGGCCGCCCGTCAACGCTCCCGCTCATCGAGATGACCATCCCCACGACGTACGACGACTCGATTGCGCCGCCGGGCAAACACATCATGGGAATCTTCCTGCAGTACGCGCCCTACAAGTTGAGCGAAGGAAATTGGCACGGTGTGAAGGAAGCCTACGCCGATCGCGTGATGAATTTGATTGAGGAATACGCGCCCGGGTTCAAGAGCCTGGTGCGTCACCGCCAGGTGCTCTCCCCGCTGGACCTGGAAGAGATTTACGGGCTCACCGGCGGCAATATTTTCCACGGCGAAATGAGTCTTGGCCAACTCTTCTTTCTGCGTCCGGTTCCCGGCTGGGCGCGCTACCGCACTCCCGTCCGCGGACTTTATTTGTGCGGCTCAGGGACGCATCCCGGCGGCGGCGTGATGGGCGCGCCGGGCTACAACGCCGCGCGCGAAATCTTGCGCGATAAAAAGCGCGGCCGGGCGAGCTAGGGTTGCCAGGCTAAGTGTCCAATGGGACGAGCAGCAGCTCAATTCGTCCACGTCGGAGGGTTTCGGAAATCGAAAATGACCTTCACTGAACCCTTTTCACGGTCGCGAATGATTAACAAGACTCCCCGCGATCTGGTACCAAGCGGTATTCCCGGCCTGACTCTTCGTATGGCTTGGTCTATTAGGGATTGGTTGAATAGGTCTCCAGGCTCTATCAAGCGCCTCAGACTTGCTTCGTCATCCCTGTTCAATCCAATGACCTTCATTTCCTTAATCCAGTATGGACGTCCTTCGGTAATCTTCAATGTAATCGAGATGGCCCGGGTTGCATGGTCAATATCAAAGCTCGGTTCAACGGTCACGTCAATGAAGCCATATCTTCCGTAAGCGTCGCTTATCCTCTGCACCCCGTTTCTTACTTCGCTTGCACTCATGATGTCACCCCCGTGAAGCGAAATCAGGCTTCGCAGGTAGCTCACTCGAAGATTGAGTTTGTGGCTGTCCGGGTTAGCGGGGATGACCGCAAGTTGCTCTAGTCGGAATTGATCGCCCTCCTTGACGTGGGCAATCAGGAACATGCGCTGCTGATTGTTCCTGATGTCGAGCGGACGCGCCTCGACGCTTACTTCCGCATCAAAATAGCCATGGTCCTGGAAAAAACCTCTGATTCCAATATCCGCGCCGTATGTAAGCAAATCGCTTTCGGTCTCAAACTGGCATTTCTGGAGTTCCCTGAGGATCCGCGATCGCAGAGTGGCGCTGTCGTGAACGTCACCCTCCAGCTGCAAATCGCCGACGACAAAACCGGTAATGGGCTGCCCGGCATTTAGCTCGCGTATCTCTTCCGCAAAAGTAGGAAATGGAGAGGGTAGTCGGCCTTCCTTGCAGAGAGACGGAAAGGCTCCCGCGGGCTGAGGGCAAAGTACCTCAAGGATTCCTGCCAGAAGAACCAGGCCGCGGATAACGCGTCGACCCATTGGTGAAATAATAATCCCGACCATGGCCGCCTACAAGCTAGACGTCTGGACCTAGTGAACTGGTTGTCTGGGACAATGCAGCAATCTACCTCAGGAGGCTTTCACTCGGGCGGCGCGCGGCCAGAGTGCAAGTGCCCGATCTGCATCGCCGAAAATGAATGCTACAAAACATAATGCGAACACCGAGTGATTCAACGATGCCCCGAAATATTGCCAGGGCGCGGCACCGGCGCCGGGATAATCGGCGGAAAACATCATTGCCAGCATCAGCAGCAGTCCCCAGATGCTGGCCGTGCGCGTCAGCACTCCCAGGATGAGTCCAAGGCCGATGGCGAATTCACCGAAGGCCACCAGGAACGCGAAAAGTTTCCCGTGAGGGAGGACGATCTCCTGCAGCACCGGCACCATGAAGGGATACGCGCCGCGCGTCAGATATCGAGTGACATAGCCCTGAAATCCGCCGCCCAGCGTGAACTGCGTGCCAAACACTTTGTACTCGCCAAACATGATGAAATAGATTCCGACCGCGATGCGCAGCCACGCCAGGACATTTTCGTTGCGATCGGTTGATAATCCCAAGACTTTCAATTCGCCCACCGTACTCGACAAGGCATGTTACCCCGTTTATGACCAAGGGCGGGAACTCGCCCAAAGAAAGTGGAGTCCAAGTACGTAATGATGATCCCACCTAGGAGGCCGCGCACTGTAGCCTTGTTGATTGGCATGGCGTTCGTTTGCACAATCACTGGGTGCACTGCACCCCTCCCTCCCAGAGTTACACAGCGACTCCCGGTTCACCGTGTGTTTGAGGAGGACGACATTCGGGAGGCGGTATTCCGTTACTTGTTCAATTCCCATCAATTGCGAGGACCGATTTTCTTGAGTATTGACGGATATGATCCGAGCCCGTCTTTCTTGGCTCGTTTCGCAGGCATGGAATTCCAACCAAAACCAATTTCAAGATCGTACTTCAAACTTCTCCCCTTCCCTGGCTGGCTTCGGGATCGCACAACATCCAAGAAGGGAATGGCCTACTCTGTCGATTCGATCAGTTGGACCTCTCCTACAAGAGCCGAAGTAAGGGGTGGAAGCTACTGTGGCGGACTCTGCGCTGCCAGCGGTGTTTTTACAGTTGTTAAGATGCACGAATCTTGGATTGTTGAGAGCTATCGCGTAGAAGCAGTCGCCTAAGTTTGAGCGTTGTGAGCCCAGGCTAAACCGCTGCAATCACCAACAACGTCGCATCGTCCGTGAACGACCCGCCCGCGAAGCGCACCGCCTCCGCCAACAGCCGCGCGTGCAATTCTCCGGCTCCCGAGGCGCGGTTCACGGACAACAACTCCGCCAGCCGCTTTTCGCCGAATTCATCACCGGTTTCATCGGTGGCTTCCGTAATCCCATCGGTGTAAAACGCCAGCCGGTCGCCGCTCTCGAGCGCGATCTGCCCCTGCGCCGCAGACCAATCCGTAAACTCGCCGAGCACAGGCCCGCCATCCGCCAGACGCAGCACACTTCCGTTCGGCCGCGCCACCAGCGGAGGATTGTGCCCCGCGTTCGCGTAAGTGAGCGTCTTCTCCGTGGTATCCAGCACCGCGGCGAAGAATGTGACAAACCTCCCCGGCTCGGCGTTCCCGCAAAGGATGCGGTTCACGCGGCGGCACAGTCCCACGGGGCTGCACTTCTCTCCCGCATAGGCCTTGACCGCGGCTTGCAAATTTGACATCACCAGCGCCGCGGGCATTCCCTTCCCCGCCACGTCGCCGATGCACACAAGCGCGTGCGCCGCGTCGAGCGCCAACACTTCGTAATAATCTCCCGCGAGAGTTCCCGCCGGACGGTACGCCGCCGCCAGTTGGAATCCCGGCAGCTCCGGCAGGCTGCGCGGCAACATTCCTTGTTGAATGTCGTGCGCCTCGGCCCATTCGCGCTGATCCTGCCGCTCGCGCCTGCGCGATTCACGCCGTCTGCGGCCCAGCTCAATCTGCGTGTGCAGAATGCGCCGCAACCCGGCGTTGTCCCAGGGTTTCTGGATGAAGTCGCCCGCGCCGCGCTGCATGGCTTCCACGGCAATTTCAACGCTGCCCCACGCGGTCATCACCACGATCCCCAGATCGCAATCAATGGCGCGGAGTTTTTCGATCAGTTCCAACCCCTCGGCCCCCGACGTGGTGTCGCGCGCGTAATTCAGGTCGAGGAGCGCGAGATCAAATTTTCGCGCGCTGACGGCCGTGACCACCGCAGCGGGTGAGCCCGCCAGCTCTATCTGGTAACCCTCGTCGCGCAATGCCAGCCGCAACGCCTCACCGACGTGCGGCTGGTCGTCGGCAATCAGAATCTTCACAGGAGCGGAAATCGCGGAAGCAGTTGCCATCTCAAGTCACACCCTCGATAGATATTGCACGGCGAATGCCCATTCTCATCCAACCTAACCCATTAGACTACAAATAGATGCGGAGGTTGCAAACGGGCATTCCGGATTGGGATGTCCGGTTGTGGGACGCTCCGTTGCGACCTCGGACATGCGCCGAATGGCTCCTTCCCGAGCCGTTGAACCGCACACATCCCGGAATTAGTCTAATATTAGATTTGGCGGCCAAATGAGCCAGTCCCGACAGGAACGCCTTTCCCGAGCCCTTTTCCACGGGGCGAGCCTCACTCTCTCGAACCCCGGCTACCTGAAGAGCGTCTCGACGATCACGGGAGAGCTGCTGCGGGCCGACCGCGAGCCCTGCGACTTGACGAGCGCTGCTCTTGGCGCCGCGGAGGGCCGCGGACAGGCCTGCATCGTAGCCAATGAGCCAGGAACTCTCGCCGGCCTCGCAGAAGCCGTCTGGTTCTTCACCAAGCATGGACTGGCAGCGGAGCCACATGCAGCCGATGGCGAGGCCCTGAAACCCGGCCAGGGGTTCCTGCAATTGCAGGGGGATTGCGGCTTGCTGCTCTCCCTTGAGCGCGTTGGCCTGAACCTGCTCCAGCGCATGAGCGGCATCGCCACCGCCACGCGCCGCCTGCAGGAGATTGTCCACGCGCGTGCGCCGCAAACGCAGGTGGTGGTCACTCGTAAGACTCCCTGGGGCCTTTTGGACAAACGCGCCGCGCATCTCGGTGGCGGCGGCACGCATCGCATAGGACTGGGAGATGCTATTCTGATTAAGACGAATCACCTGCGGCTCTTCGCGCCCAAGGAAGAAGATTCAATTCCACTCGCGCTACGAAAGGCGTGGGCGCGGCGCGCGGAGGCCGCATTCATCGAAGTGGAAGTGACAGGCATCGAGGGAGCGCTGGCCGCGGGCCGCGTTTTTCACGAACTCCGGCAAGCGAATGCCGATTCGTATCCCTGCCTCGTCATGTTGGACAATTTGGCCGCCGCGGAAGTCCGGCAAATCATTACCACGCTTCGCGCTTGCGGCGTGTGGGACGACATTCTGATCGAAGTGAGCGGGGGAATTTCCGAAGGCAGCCTCGAAGCGTATGCGGATTGCGGGGTAGACGCCATTTCCATCGGCGCGCTTACACACTCCTGCAAGGCCCTCGACCTACGGTGTAAACTGGAAGTCGGAGTGGGCAAAAAAGCCCGAGCTTAAGCGAAACCATGGCGCACACCGGTCACAAAATGATTTTTGAAGAGCGCTACACGCTCCCGGTCATCCAGGACGTCAACGACTCGCCGGAACTGGTGCGCCAAAAGCAGGCCCGCATCGCACAACTGAAACATGAAAAGAACGCTGTCCTGCTCGCTCACAATTATCAGCGCGATGAAGTGCAGGACGCGGCAGACTTTGTCGGCGATTCACTGGGGCTTTCGCAGGCCGCCGCGCGCACCGATGCGCAGGTCATTGTCTTCTGCGGCGTGCACTTCATGGCGGAAACCGCCGCGATTCTCTGCCTGGACCGAAAGGTATTGCTGCCCGACCTCAAGGCGCAATGTTCGCTTGCCGCCACGATCACCGCGGACGAGTTGCGGGCCTGGAAGGCTAAGTATCCCGAAGCCGTAGTCGTCGCTTACGTCAACACCACCGCCGAAGTGAAGGCGGAGAGCGATTATTGCTGCACTTCATCCAATGCCACGAAAGTGGTCAATGCCATTCCAAAAAATAAACAGATCCTCTTTGTTCCCGATAAATTCCTGGCGGAAGTGGTGGCGCGGCAATCCGGACGCAGCAACATCATTGCTTATCCGGGCTTCTGCCACGTCCACAAATCCATTGACCCGAAGCAAGTGGAACAGATGATGGAAGACCACGAAGATATCGAGCTGCTGATTCACCCGGAGTGCGGCTGCGTCAGTTCCTGTATGGTGCGCGTCCTTGACGGCTCACTGCCGAAGGAGCGCACGCAGTTCCTCTCCACCGAGGGAATGTTGCGCTACGTTGCGCAGTCACCGGCGAAGGAATTTGCCGTGGGAACGGAGGTGGGGATTTTGCACCGCCTGGAGAAGTTGAACCCCGATAAGAAGTTTTATCCGGTGAACCCCGACGCTGTCTGCGCGTTCATGAAGACAATCACGCTCGACAACATCATCACGTCGCTTGAAACTCTCACGCCGCAGGTCATCGTCCCACGCGACATCGCGGTGAAGGCCAAGCGCGCCATTGATCGTATGTTGGAAATTGGCTGACGTATTCCTGCCTCAGGTTGGTCCGGCTCTAGAACAATTTCTTCTGCTTTGGGGTTTTCGTAGTTGGAGTTGATTTCGTCTTCGAATTCCCTTTTTGCGGTTTCGCTATGCTCTCCCTTTCCTTCGGCACTCCCTGCTCGATCACTTTTTCAAAGGCCGCCTCATCGAGAATTGTGACACCCAGCGACCTGGCCTTTTCATATTTCGACCCCGGATCGGCGCCGACGACAACGAAATCCGTGTTCTTGCTCACCGAGCCGATCACCTTGCCGCCGTAGCGCGCCACCAGTTCCCCGCTCTCCTCGCGCGACCTCTTTTCCAGCGCCCCCGTGAAAACGAATGTCCGCCCGTGCAACCGGTTCGCCACCGGCTTTTTCCGCTCCTCCGTCAACTTCAGCCCGGCACGTTTGAGTTTCGCAATCAGCTCACGGTTTGCCTTCTCCGAAAAGAATTCCACGATGCTGGCCGCGACTTTCGGCCCCACCTCGGTGACTTCCGTGAGCTGCCCTTCGGTCGCCCGCGCAATGGCGTCCAGGTCGCCGAAATGGTCCGCGAGCAACTGTCCCGTACGCTCCCCCACGAACCGGATCCCCAGCGCGTAAATCAGCCGCGCCAGGCCGATTTTCTTGCTGTCCTCAATCTCGTCCAGCAGGTTCTGCGCCGATTTCTCTCCCATGCGCTCCAGCGCCGCCAGTGGATCGAGTTTCAGGTTGTAGAGGTCCGCCACATCTTTCACCATGCCCGCGTCCACCAGCTGGTCCACGATTTTTTCGCCCAGCCCATCAATATTCATGGCGTGCCGCCCCGCGTAGTGCACCAGGGATTCCTTGCGTTTCGCCGGGCAGGCGGCATTCACGCAGCGGTAGGCGACTTCGTCCGGCGCTTTGTGGATGCGGCTGCCGCACTCCGGGCATTTCTCCGGAATCTGAAACGCGCGCCGCTCGCGCCCCTTCTTCTCCACGCGGACTACGTGCGGGATCACTTCTCCCGCGCGCTCGATGAGCACGGTGTCACCGATGTGCAGGCCCAGCCGCTCAATCTCATCCATGTTATGCAGCGTCGAGCGGCTCACGGTCACGCCGCCCACCACCACCGGCTCCAGCACCGCCACGGGAGTGAGCGCGCCGG
>JBGOTC010000140.1:0-7801 GCA_041476305.1 Terriglobia bacterium | reverse complement strand
ATCGCTCAGATCCGATCCGCGCTGCCTCTTCGCCTGGGAATCGTTCGTCTGCTCCAGATTCAGCAGAAGTACGACAAATTGACTGAAGACCAAAAGAAATCCTTCGATGCCCAGGCCGATGCCATCGTAAACCGTGCCTACGCCGACGTTATCCTGATTCACGTTTATTACAACTCAAGCACTCAGGCGACTGCACGCCAGCTCGCTCAATATTGGCAGAGCATCCCCGCGGAATCAATCCCTGTAAATGTTTACCTCATCAATGAACACGGTCTGCGGGTCTCGCCGATCCGCTTTGTCTCTCCTAAGTCCGGCGCCTATGAGTTTGAAATCATATTCCCTCGAATGGTCAACAATGAGCCCGTTGTTCTGGCGGGCGACAAAAACTTGCGCCTCCAATTCCCGCACCCGAGAGTGGGCAATTTCAGCTCAGACCTGGCGCTACTCGAGTTCAAGATCGATAAAATGGTGTGGGAAGGTAAGCCGGCCTTCTAATCGGTTCGAACTTACTTCTTTGCGCTTTGCATGCTGTGGCTATGGTGCGCATTGGGCTGCGAGGCTGGCGCGCCGGGTTTCGCCGTAGTTGGCTGCTCTGACTGCTTGTGGCAGGAATTTGCCCACCAGCGCTTTTCGTACTTGGGAATTTCGCACATCTTCATGGGGCACATCGGGTGCCCTTCCCCTTTTTCACATTCGCAGTAGCAGCTGAACTTCGGCATTGCCGATGAGCCACCATGACGGGTGTCGCCCCAGAGGGGCATCGTCGTCAACGCGATTGCCGCGGCAAGAGCGGGGATGAAGAAGCAGACCTTTCGGTGTGGAAGCGCCATGCAGGATGGTCGCCTGCGGTGGTGTAAGCAAGGGATGGCGCAATGGGACCGACCTTCTCACACCCGGGTTCTGTAACCTGCTTTTCTAAGTAGAAGAAAACAATAGGGGTAGGAAGCTGGTACCAGACTGGTACTTGCTATGTTTCAGCATGAAACGGCGGCTCTTACGATTTAAGTTCCGCGTCGATTGCACGCGACTGTTTTGCCGTGAGACCGATGAACTCCACGCCGATCCCCACTCCGGGAAGGCAGAATCGCACCTCCGCCCTGGTGCACACGTCATGTCCTGTTCGTGCCAGCCGAAAGTGCAACTGGAGAACGGATCCCTGGGGGAGGGTCGCAGGGGTGTTGATGAACATGCCCATCGGGCTGATATCCGGGGGCCGGACGGGGATGACTTCTGTGCGCCCCTCATACACAACGTGGAGGTATCGCAAGTGTGCGGCCCGGTCATAGCATCGCGATTTGAAGGTGTTCTTCTTCTTGGCCAGGGCGGTCATCGTCGGGTCGCAACCTCCAGGGTTGGCAAAACCTTTGCTTCAGCGCGTTTATTAGTGACAAGATTTTTTTCACCGCAGAACGGGCAGAACAGGAACGCCGAGGTGAGAGAGCGCTTGCAGGTTGGGCACTCGGCGGGCCCCAGACTCTCGAACGAAATGATGCGCTGGATCTCCTCCAACGTCGTCACCCCCTCGGCGACCCTTTCGAGCCCGTCTTCTTGCATGAGCCGCATCCCCTGGCTCCGCACGTACCTCAGGATCTCGTCGCTGCGGGCGGAGGTCCGGATGATGTTGCGAACTCCATCGTCCAGGACCAGCAGTTCATAGACTCCCACTCGGCCCCGGTATCCGGTGCGGTCGCAATCGGGGCAGCCTACCGCGACGCTGCGCCATTCGGGCGCGCTTTCCGCTCCGGCGGCCAGCATCTGCGCCGCGAATTCATTGTCTGCGGGGACGCGGTTATGGCATTTGCAAAGCCGCCGCGCCAGACGTTGCGCCAGAATTCCGCTCACCGAAGAGGCAATCAAGTAGGCCGGCACGTCCAAATCAATCAACCGTACAATGGCCGAAATGCTGTCGTTGGTGTGCAGCGTGGTAAGCACCAGGTGACCCGTTTGCGCCGCCTTCATGCAAATTTCCGCGGTTTCCTGGTCGCGGATCTCGCCGACCATGATGATGTTCGGGTCTTGGCGCAGGATGGATCTCAGGCAGCTGGCAAACGTCAAACCCGCCTTGGTGTTGACGTGAACCTGATTTACTCCGGGCAGCACGTATTCCACGGGGTCTTCCACGGTCACGATATTCACCGCTGAATTCCGCAGCACATTCAGCGCGGCATATAGGGTCGTGCTCTTTCCCGACCCCGTGGGTCCGGTGACCAGAATTGTCCCCTGCGGCATGGTGAGCAATTTCAGAAACCGCTGTTCCAGGCCCGGTTCCAGTCCGAGTTCCTCGAGGGTGCGCATGGGCGCGTCGGACTCCAGCAAGCGCATGACAATCTTTTCGCCGTACTGCGTGGGCAGGGAGGACACGCGCATGTCCAGTTGGCGGTCCGGCAGTTTCACCAGGAATCGCCCGTCCTGCGGCGCGCGGCGATCCGCGATGTCCATGTCCGATAGTATTTTAATTCTGGAAATCAGCGAGTTCTGCAGAGCCCGTGGAATGCTCCGCAGGTCTCGCAGCACTCCGTCCACCCGGATCCGCACGGAGAGTTGCAAGGCTTGCGGCTCGATGTGGATGTCGCTTGCCCCTCGGTCCATTGCCGCAAGGATCACTTCCGTCACCAGCCGCACCGCTGGAGTGCGGCGTTGCGAAAGTTCCGCCTGCACCGCCTCGATGGCCTCGCGGTTGTTCATCCGCGTGCTGGTGGAAACAAATTCAATCTGGTTTTCAGTGACTCCTTCACTCGTGCGCGGCGGCGCTGGCGCCTCTGGTTCCGGCGATGGCCCTTCCAACACTCCATAAGCGCGCCCGATGGCTGCCTCAATTTCTTCACGGAATCCGAACCGCGGGGATACCTCGAGCCCCGTGGAAAAACGCAGTTGTTGAATCTGGTTGAGGTCCTGCGGTTGAGACATGACCACAACCAGGTTCATGCCCTCCCGCCGCAACGGCAGCGCGCAGAATTTTGAGGCCAGCGCGAGGGGGACCAGATCGATGATGGCCGCCTCGGGCGTTTCCGCCGAGCAATCCACGTAGGGGATCCTCGTAACTTCCGCGATAGCTCCTGCAAGGTCATTCTTGTCCATCAGGCCGCGCTCAAAGAGCAGCTCGCCCAGATGAGCCAGTTTCCCTTGCTGTTCTTCGATGACCCGGGCGAGGTCAGCATTCGAGATCTTTCCGCCATCCCGAAGAACTTCACCCAGTCTTTTCCTCTTCAGTTGTGCCATCAACATTCATTGGGCAACTTGCGTGCCAGAGTGAGGGCGCATTCGCCAGTTAAGCGGATTCAATGCAACATTTTCAGCATGGATTTTGTTCGTTCGGGTCTCATGGTGTTTCATTCTTGGATTTCAACGCCCGATTGAAACACTTGATCGCAGGTGACCCTTGGACCCATCTGTAGGAATCCAGTGATTCCAGCGTCTGGAAAGTAGTGTGTTGTCCCGATTCGGACTCCCGCGCCCAAATAAGGACTGTTTTCTGGGCATAAGTTGATTATTGGATTTGGATTTCACCGCAAACCGCAGAAGGATAGCAAGTTACAAGATGGTCCGAATTGTGTTCAGCTGGCAAGCATCGTGCTGATGAGAAGCGGGTGCATTTCGATGACGATCAATACCATTCGACGAGTGAGGGGGAAGGGGCTTGCTCGTTGGTTGGCGCGGATCGTTCCCACCTGCCTCTGAGAGGGAAGCTGGATGGATGACCCCACGCCCCGGCACATAAAAGCCGGGAAACGAGATGCACTCAACGAGGCTCCTGCCCCAAGCGGGGGCCTCGTCTCTTTTCCGGCCACTCCACCTGCATCCCCGGGCTAGAAGAACCCTCCCGGCGCATCCTGCTCAAGTCAATTGTTCTGAGACAGGGATGCGTGCTTCTCGAAGCACGTGTGCCACCTGCGTTTGGCGCAGGCGTGACGCGTCATACTCAAATTGCAAGACGTTCCCATCCTCCGTCACCTGAAAACGGCGCAATCCATAGGTGTTGGAGAAGTCAGAGAGCGTCTTCAATTGTGCGGAGCTGAGCGGCGCCTGCAATCGGAAGCGAATCTCTACGAGTGTCATCGCATCTAATTGTAGCAGTAGTTTCCAGCATCCCGCCGTAGGCTTCATCCGCATTGCGGTTCGTCAATCACTGCGCCACGGGGTGAACAGATGTAGGATGAGGCGGCACTGTAGTTGAATCTGTGCATCCTTTAGAGGGACGGAGTGAAGTGATTCATTGACGGAACGCGATCCAGTTTGCGGAATGAATGTTGACCCCGCCCGCGCTGCGGCCACCGCGTCGCATGGCGGGCGCGCGTATTATTTTTGCAGCCGCGGGTGTGCCGAGAGATTCCTGGCCGCGCCCGAGAAGTATTTGTCCGGAGAGGCCGCGGAGGCCATGCCCATGCAAAATCTGGTGGGCATTTCGCCTGCGTCTGCGGTCGGGAAGGGGGTCGATGCGCGCGCTTCAGCAACTGATTCCACCGTGGAATACACCTGTCCGATGCATCCCGAAGTTGTCTCGCGCGCGCCGGGCGCCTGCCCGATTTGCGGCATGGCGCTCGAGCCTCGCGAAGTAACTTCGAGTGAACCGCCCAACCACGAATTGATTTCCATGACGCGGCGGTTCTGGGCCGGCGTGGTATTGACCACGCCCATCTTCCTTCTTTCCATGTCGGATCTTCTGCCCGGAAAACCAGTGATGAGCGGTCTCGGCATGGCGACGATCATCTGGATCCAGGCTTTGCTCGCAACTCCCGTTGTGCTCTGGGGCGGATGGCCGTTCTTTGAACGCGGCTGGAGTTCCATCGTCCGCTGGAAGCTGAATATGTTCACGCTGATCGCCATCGGCACCGGGGCTGCTTATGGATTCAGCCTGGTCGCATTGCTCGCCCCCGGCATTTTTCCGAAAGAGTTTCGCGAATTGGACGGCAGCGTCAGCGTCTATTTCGAGGCCGCCGCGGTCATCACAACCCTCGTCCTCCTGGGACAGGTGCTCGAGCTAAGGGCGCGCCAGCGCACCAGTGGAGCCATTCGCGCCTTGCTCGGTCTGCAGCCGAAAACCGCGCGTCGCATCGAATCCGGTTCGCTGGAACGGGATGTTCCGCTGGATTCAGTCAAGCCCGGCGACCGGTTGCGCGTCCGCCCCGGTGAAAAAGTTCCCGTGGATGGAACGGTCCTCGAAGGCGCGAGTTCCGTAGATGAGTCCATGCTGACCGGCGAATCGCTGCCCGTCGAGAAGAGCCCCGGGGATCGCGTCAGCGGTGGAACACTCAACGCCCTCGGCAGTTTTGTGATGCGAGCCGACCGCGTAGGCAGGGAAACCCTGCTCGCGCAAATTGTGCGCTTGGTCGGCGAAGCGCAACGCAGCCGCGCGCCGGTCCAAAGGCTTGCGGACAAAGTTTCATCCTATTTTGTCCCTCTAGTTCTCCTGGCCGCCGTCATCACCTTTCTTGTGTGGGCGCTCGCTGGACCGGAGCCGCGTCTTGCGCACGCTGTCGTCAATAGTGTCGCGGTGCTGATCATTGCCTGCCCGTGCGCACTCGGATTGGCCACGCCCATGTCCATCATGGTCGGCACCGGCCGCGGCGCGGGCGCGGGCGTGCTTATCCGGAACGCTGAAGCACTGGAGACTCTCGAGAAAGTGGACACGCTTGTCCTGGACAAGACCGGAACGCTCACGGAAGGCAAGCCGCGCGTTGCTTCAACTTACCCCGTGGGTGATTTGAAGGAATCGGAATTGCTTCGCATCGCGGCTAGCCTGGAGCAGGGAAGCGAACATCCGCTTGCCGCCGCGGTTCTGGCCGCCGCGCGTGAGAAGGGAATTTCCCCCTCCGAAGTGAAAACTTTTCGTGCCATCAGCGGCAAGGGGATCACCGGCGAATTGGAAGGGCGAAAAGTAGCCCTCGGAAACGCTCTGCTTTTCGCTGAACTGGGGGTTGAAACAAAATCAGTGGCGGAGCGAGCCGACTCATTGCGCCGCGAAGGTCAGACCGTAGTTTTTCTCGCCGCAGGCGGCGTCCTGGCCGGCCTGATTGGCGTTGCTGATCCGATTCGGCAGACGACACCGGAGGCCCTGCGCGATTTGCGCGCCGCGAATCTTCGCATCGTGATGCTTTCCGGTGACAACCGTACCACCGCAGAATATGTCGCGCGTCAATTGGGCATTGAAGAGGTTCACGCGGAGGTTCAACCGGAAAAGAAAAGTGAAATCATCCGCGGCCTGATTGCGCAAGGCCGCATTGTCGCCATGGCGGGCGACGGCATCAACGACGCTCCCGCGCTCGCTGCCGCGCACGTCGGCATCGCCATGGGGACCGGGACGGACGTCGCGATGGAGAGCGCGGGCGTCACCCTCGTCAAAGGGGACCTGCGTGGCATTGTCCGCGCGCGCCGTTTGAGCCGCGCTACCATGCGCAATATTCGCCAGAATCTGTTCTTCGCTTTCATCTACAACATCCTGGGAGTCCCCCTGGCCGCCGGAGTGCTCTATCCATTCTTCGGTCTCTTGCTCAATCCCATGATTGCCAGCGCCGCCATGAGCTTCAGTTCGGTCTCCGTGATCGCTAATGCGTTGCGCTTGCGAAAAGCCTCTCTCTAACATTTCAATCTGCGCGTCGCGAGCGGCTGGTGATGTCCCAAGTCGGCAATGATTTGGATAAGTGTTTGCTCTCTTGGGAACCAATCTTGGGAGGGCACGACTTCAGTCGTGCCGGAAGGTCACGAAAGTATGAGGGCTTTAGCCCCAGAGGTCCCCAATCGTAAACTGGGAGAGTTCTGAAATTCGGAGAGTTCTGATCGGCCATCCCCTCGTCTCCGACAATTCCTTCTCAGGTTCCTGTGGGCCGATGGTATAGTCCCCGGCATTCAGTCATTGCCCTGCGGGAGGTACTCGCATGAGCCTCTTTGCCACGAAACCACTCAGCCGCATTCTGGCGGAATCAGAATCAGACAACTCGCTGCGCCGGACTCTTGGGCCCATCTCCCTCATCTCCCTGGGCGTCGGAGGAATCATCGGCGCCGGGATCTTCACTCTCACGGGAATCGCCGCGGCGCAAAAAGCTGGCCCAGGCCTGGTCATTTCATTTGTGCTTGCGGCCATCGGATGCGTATTCGCCGGCCTTTGCTACAGCGAATTCTCCACCATGATCCCCGTCGCGGGCAGCGCCTACACCTATGCCTACGCCACCATGGGCGAACTGATCGCCTGGATCATCGGCTGGGATTTGGTTCTGGAATATTCCGTGGGCGCGTCAACGGTTTCCATCGGCTGGTCGCAGACTCTCGTTTCGCTTTTGGCGCACTTGGGCATTTCGCTCCCGCCTCGGCTGATCGCTTCTCCCTGGCAACCCGTCTTGATGCCAGATGGCTCAACGGTCTATGGCCTCATCAATTTACCTGCGGTCCTCATCGTCATCGCCGTTTCACTCCTCTTGATGCTCGGCATCCGTGAAACCGCGGGAGTCAACAATCTGATTGTCGTTCTGAAAGTGTCCGTGATCATCGTCTTCATTGCCATCGGATGGCATTACGTCCGCCCTGAAAACCTGACGCCTCTGATTCCGCCGAACACCACCGGCCACTTTGGAGAATTCGGTTACAGCGGATTGCTGGCCGGCGCGGGCGTCATCTTTTTCGCCTACATCGGGTTCGACGCCGTCTCCACCGCCGCGCAGGAAACCAAGTTGCCGAAGCGCGATATGCCCATTGGGATCATCGGTTCACTCCTGATCTGCACTGTCCTCTTCATTCTTTACACGCACGTGCTGACCGGCATCATGCCGTACACCACGCTCGACGTGGCGCATCCGGTGGGATTCGCCGT
>JBGOTC010000139.1:0-7833 GCA_041476305.1 Terriglobia bacterium | reverse complement strand
TAAAACGCCAGTGGAGTGCCTTGAATTGTGTCGCCGGAGTCCAGGAGAAGCGTGTTGGGTTCCGTCGCCCGAATCTGTTTCACCAGGCTTGCGATCTTCACCAGCCCACGGTTGGCAGGCCGGTTGGCATAATAATCTTCAGGCAGGAGATTGCCGTGGATATCCGTCGTCCCAAGTATTGTGAGGTGGATTCGGCCTGAGGCATGTTGCTGCGCCTGGCCGATGCTTCCTGCAAGCGACAATGCGCACGCGGCAAGAAGTGGCAGGACACGGGCGATCCGCGAGAGTTTCATTTAGCCTTTCTGTGCAAGCTGAATGACACGCGCGAGCGTGGGCGTCAAATTCTGAAGTTTTCTCAGGTCTCCCGAGGTGAAGTCAGCGCCGGCACCTTTTTGTGTTTTTCCCTTGCGGGAGATTTGTACCACTCCAAGGACAGTATCGTTCTCAAAGATTGGTGCGCTCATGATTTTCTGGATGGATTCATCGAGGCTGCGCCCGAGGGGCACGCCTTCAAAAACAGTGGCGTGCCGTGATCTGGCGAAGGAATTCACCAGGTCAGTCTTGCGCTCGCGTGCCGTGCGGGCTGCCAGAGCGGAATTGCTATTCAGTGGAATAGTTCCGATCTCGTGGAGTTTCTCAGGGAAGAGAAACTGAAGCGCCTTCCCATCATTTACCAAAACGAGGATGGCTACTTCATCCGGCTTCACGCCGAAGACCGAGGCCAGCTTTCCTGCGAATCCCGCGAGCGAATCCGAATTCAAAGTCTCCGGGGCATCGGCCCAATTCCTTACCAGTTGTTCGAGTTCCAGCCCCGTGGTCGCCTTCATCATCTCCCCGAAAGTGCCGGCACACAGTATATCGAATCAGATTGTCTTTCGTTAGCGCTTCAAAAATGCCTTCCCACACCATCTTGCAATACCTTCTCGGACTTCCTATACTGAAATCGTCGGGCGGGATCGCTGCAGGCCTGCCCGGGAGAGTTCATGGCTGCCCCAGGTTCTCAACCGGACCATAGTTTTCTGCTTCGCAAACTTCATTCCCTATCCGGAATAATTCCCGTCGGCGCATACATGGCCGATCATATTTGGGAAAACAGCTATTCGCTGGTCAGCGCCGGGAAATATGATGAAGCTTCCCAAGGGCTTCAAACAATTCCGTGGCGGCTGGCCCTTGAAATCGCCATCATTTGGCTTCCCCTGCTGTATCACGCGGGGTACGGCTTCTATGTTTGGTCCCGCGGAAAAATGAATGTTTCGGCCTACCCCTGGGTAGGGAATTGGATGTTCAGCCTGCAACGTTGGACGGGTCTGATTGCCTTTGCCTTCCTCGGCTGGCACGTTTACAGCGAACGGTTGCTCACCCACGGCAAATCCACCTATATGGACGTTTACAATGGCATGCAGAACCCGTGGTTCTTCGCATTTTTTCTGCTGGGGGTAACGGCATGCTCGGTTCATCTGGGCGTCGGCATCTGGAATTTCCTGTGTAAGTGGGGTCTGGCGGCAACGGTGAGATCACAACGGGCCGCGGGCTTCCTTGGTGTGGGAGTCGCGGTGATCATGTTGATCATGAGCGTAACCATCGTGGTTTGTTTCCGGTACAACTGGCATCCCCTGGATTACTATCTCCAAGCTCAAAAATGAGGCAACCGAAAATCATCGTTGTCGGCGGGGGGCTCGCCGGGCTGATGGCCACCATAAGAGTGGCTGAAGCGGGCGTTCCCGTGGATTTGTTTTCCATCGTTCCGGTAAAGCGTTCCCACTCTGTTTGCGCGCAAGGCGGCATCAACGCGGCAAAGAACACCAAAGGCGAGGGCGACTCCACCTGGCACCATTTTGACGACACGGTTTACGGCGGAGATTTCCTCGCCAATCAAGGCCCGGTGAAACGCATGTGCGACGCCGCGCCGGGAATCATAGACCTTCTCGATCGCATGGGCGTCATGTTCAATCGCACGCCCGAAGGGAATCTTGATTACCGGCGATTTGGGGGAACACTCTTCAACCGCACGGCATTTGCCGGCGCGACTACCGGCCAGCAACTTCTTTATGCCCTCGACGAGCAAGTGCGGCGGTTCGAGTCGGAAGGGAAAGTTAGGAAATACGAAGGGTGGACGTTCCTTTCCGCGGTCTTGGACGACACCGGAGTTTCCCGTGGCATTTGCGCCATGGACTTGAAATCCATGGAGGTCAGGACTTTTCCCGCCGATGCTGCAATCTTCTGCACTGGCGGAGTCGGCGCGATCTTCGGCCGCTCCACGAACTCCGTGGTTTGCACCGGCACGGCGCAAGGCGCGCTCCTGCAGCAGGGAGTCGACTATGCCAACGGTGAATTCATTCAGGTGCACCCGACGGCCATCCCCGGCGAAGACAAGCTGCGCCTGATGAGCGAATCTGCTCGCGGTGAAGGCGGGCGTGTTTGGGTGCCCAAGAACCCAGCCGATTCGCGAGCGCCGAATTCGATTCCCGCGGACGATCGCTTTTATTTTCTTGAGGAGTGGTATCCGAAATACGGCAACCTCGTTCCGCGCGATGTTGCGACGCGAGCAATCCACAAGATCGTTTACGAATTGAAACTTGGAATCGGAGGCCAGCAGGCGGTCTTTCTCGACCTGACGCACATCCCGCGTGAAGTGTTGGACCGCAAGCTGGAAGGCATTCTGGAAATTTACGAAAAGTTCCTCGGCGTTGACCCGCGCGTGGAACCGATGAAGGTTTTCCCCGGCGTGCATTACACCATGGGAGGCATTTGGGTGGATTGCGACACGCAGGCCACGAATGTTGCCGGGATTTACGCCGCCGGTGAATGTGAATACCAATACCATGGCGCAAATCGCCTGGGAGCGAACTCGCTGGTCTCCTGCATTTATGGCGGGATGGTCGCCGGGCCCGCTGCGGTGAAGTATAGCCGTGGGCTCGAGAAGGGCACCGAGAGCACGCCTGCCCCGGTGTTTGAACGGGAACAGAAACGCCAGCAGGGAATTAATGAAGCTCTGGTGTCGCGGCAGGGCGCGGAGAATCCCATCGCCATCTGGAAGGAAATGGGCGATTGGATGACGGAGCATGTCACCGTTACGCGCAAGAATCCTGGCATCGAACGCGCCGACGCCAAGTTGCAGGAATTGCTCGAACGCTTCAAAAAGATCAATCTCTCAGACCGCACCAAGTGGTCAAATCAGACTCTCGCGTTTGCGCGTGAACTTGAAAACATGCTGATCCTCGCGCGAGTGATTACTCTTGGTGCCCTGGCGCGCAATGAGTCGCGCGGTGCTCACTACAAGCCCGACTTTCCCGAGAGAATTGACACGGAGTGGTTGAAGACCACGCGCGCGAAATGGGTGAATGGAAAGATTCAACTTACGTATGAATCCGTGGATACATCATTGATTCCGCCGCGCGCCCGGCGGTACGACATGGCGAAATAAGGATTCGAGGGACCATGGCAGAAAAAAAACAGGTCATTGTCCGAGTGAAGCGTCAGGCCGGGCCGGGCGATCGCCCACATTGGGAGGAGTTCCAACTCGCCTGGCGGCCGTACATGAATATCATCATCTGTTTGCGCGACATCGCGGAAAATCCGGTGACCCGCGACGGCAAAGCGACAACGCCCGTCACCTATGATTCGAACTGCCTGGAAGAAGTGTGTGGCTCCTGCGCAATGGTAATCAACGGCAAAGCACGCATGGCCTGCTCCGCTCTGGTGGATCACCTGGATCAGCCCATCAAAGTTGAACCGATGGCGAAATTTCCAGTGGTGCGCGATCTTGGCGTTGATCGCTCCGTGATGTTTGAGAATTTGAAGCGCATGAAGGCCTGGGTTCCGATTGATGGCACGTACGATTTGGGCGAAGGGCCTAAACTCGCGCCTGAGGCTCAAGAAAAAGCTTACCCGCTTTCGCGGTGCATTACTTGCGGCATCTGCCTGGATGTCTGCCCCCAGGTGAATTCGCACAGCAAGTTTGTGGGTGCGGCCATCATCAGCCAGGTGCGGCTCTTCAATATGCATCCCACCGGCGCGATGCATGCCCGCGAACGGTTGGACGCGGTCAGCGGCCCCGGCGGCGTGCAGGATTGCGGCAACGCGCAGAATTGCGTCGTGGCGTGCCCGAAGTCCATCCCGCTCACGGAGTCCATCGCCCAGGTGAACCGCGACGCGATCAAACATACTTTGACAAATTGGCTCTTTGGCTAGACAACTATGCGAAACCGAAATGTAATTCTGATGGGCAGCCTGCTGCTGGCCGCCTCACTGTTTGCCTACACCATGCACCCTGACGCAACCGCGGACCGCGCCCGAAGAATCCACTTCAGCTCCATTGTCGTGGATACTCATGACGACACACCGCAGCGCATGCTCTTCGAGAATTTCGACCTCGGCCATCGTGACGCCGAAGGCCACATCGACATTCCTCGCATGCGCGAGGGCGGACTGAACGCGGTCTACTTCTCCATTTGGTGTCCTGTCGCGATCACTGGCCCGCCGGCCGTCAAGCGCGCGCTTGACCTGATTGACGCCGTACGCGAGCAGGTGCGCAAGCACCCGCAGGACCTGATGCTGGCCACCACGGCGGAGGAAGTTCGCCGCGCGCATGCACAGAAAAAGATTGCCGTCCTGATGGGTGTCGAGGGCGGCCACATGATTGATAACGACCTCGGGGCGCTGCGGCAATTTGCCGCACTCGGCGTGCGTTACATGACGCTCACCCACACGGCCGACACGGACTGGGCTGGCTCGTCCGGCGACGCGGCGAAGCACACCGGGCTGAATGACTTCGGTAAGGGCGTGGTTCGCGAGATGAATCGCCTCGGCATGCTGGTGGACATTTCACACGTCTCCGACAAGACGTTTTTTGACGTTTTGGGATGGAGCAAGGCCCCGCTGATTGCGTCCCATTCTTCCTGCCGATCCATCTGCGACGCCCCGCGGAACATGACCGAAGAAATGATCAAGGCGCTTGCCGCGAAGGGAGGAGTGATTCAGATTAACTATCACGTCTCATTCCTGAGCCAGGCCTACCGCGACGCTTCCGGAAAGAGCGAGGAACAAAAGGCGCGTAACGCCGCGTTTGAAAAAACGAATGGCGCCAATGAAGCCGCCAACATTCGCGATGGAGAAAAAGTAGCGCGCCAGATGATGGCCGAGGGCAAACTCCCACAGGTGGATTGGGAAGCGATCGTGGCTCACATTGACCACGCTGTGAAACTGGTCGGTGCAGACCACGTCGGCCTGGGCTCAGATTTCGATGGTGCTGTGATGCCCAAGGGCATGGAGGATTGCTCGAAACTTCCAAAATTAACGGAGGCACTCTTGCGGCATGGATACTCTGAACAGGATATCCGCAAGATTCTCGGTGGGAACACTCTCCGCGTAATGCAAGAGGCCGAGCGCGTTGCCCGGGAGATGCGCGCCGCGGAGAAATAAAGCCGCATACGGCCGGGATGCAGCTCAGTACGGCCATGATTCCAACAATTTCAGGGAGTACGACAAAATGAAAGCGCGTGCCAAGGGAATTCTCACTGGTGTGATGCTGGTTTCCGGCGCAATCGTAGCGTGTTCACAGGGTGCGCCTCCGGCCGCCAATTCCCAGTCCAGTCCAAGCAGACCTTTTGACCAGGCCCTCATGCGCCCCGCCGATTTGAACGAGAAGGCGCCGGAGACATTTGATGTAAAATTTGTCACCACCAAGGGTGAGTTTGCCATCCGAATCACTCGCGCTTGGGCGCCCAATGGCGCGGACCGTTTTTACAATCTTGTGAAGCACCATTATTTCGACGGCGCGAAGTTCTTCCGCGTCATCCCGGCGTTCGTGGCGCAATTCGGTATCAGTCCCTACCCCGAAGTAAACAGGGTATGGGAAAACTCAAACATTCAGGATGATCCCGTCAAACACAGCAACACGCGCGGATCATTGACGTTTGCCGCCACCCAACAGCCAAATTCCCGCTCCACTCAGCTCTTTTTCAATTTCGTTGATAATGCGCGCCTGGATCCTATGGGATTTGCGCCCATAGGCAATGTGACTTCGGGAATGGAAGTTGTGGATCAGATTTATAGCGGATATGGTCGTGACCAGCAGGCGGACCAGGACCAGGCGGGGAAGGAGGGAAACACGTATTTTGAGAAATACTTTCCGAAGCTCGACAGCATCAAATCTGCAAGCTTGATGACTGGCAACCCGGCAGGCACAACCAAGCCCTGATCAGACGCCTAGCACGCCCACCAATTCGCGCACAGATGCGGCTGACTTCTCCAGCGCCGCCTTTTCTTCCGCCGTCAGTTTGATCTCAATGATCTGCTCGATCCCGCGCGCGCCTAGTTTCACCGGCACCCCGACAAACAATCCCTTGATTCCGTATTCGCCTTCCAGAAAGGCCGCGCAGGGAAGGATCTTCTTCTTGTCCTTTAGAATCGCTTCCACCATTTCAACCGCCGCCGCGGAAGGTGCGTAGTAGGCCGAGCCGGTTTTCAGCAGGTTTACGATTTCCGCGCCGCCCTTGCGCGTGCGGTCCACAATCGCGTCAATACGGTCCTTGGGGAGCAGGTCCGGCAGCGGGATCCCCGCCACCGTGGAATATCGCGCCAGTGGCACCATATCGTCGCCGTGCCCGCCAAGAACAAAGGAGTGTACGTTTTCCACGGAAACATTCAATTCACTCGCCACAAAGGAACTCATTCGAGCGGAATCAAGCACGCCGGCCATTCCGATCACACGGTTCTTGGAAAAGCCGCTCAGCTTGTAGGCCGCCTGCGCCATGGCATCGAGGGGGTTTGTCACCACGATCAAAATGGCATTGGGGGAGTACTTCACCACCTGCTCGATGACCGCTTTCATCACGTCGTAATTGGCGCGGAGCAAGTCGTCGCGGCTCATCCCGGGCTTGCGCGGAAACCCTGCAGTCATCACAACGATGTCGCTGTTCGCCGTCTCACGGTAATCGCCCTGCGCGGTGGAAATGCCGATGGCGCGAGCGTCGGAGCGGGAAATCGGCGCTGACTCGAGCATATCGAGTCCCTTGCCGAGGGGAACGCCTTCCAGAACGTCGGCCAGAACAACATCGGCGAGCTCACGGTCAACAATGCGCTGGGCTGCCGTGGAGCCCACAAAACCACCGCCCACCACCGTTACTTTCTTTCGCATGCGCTATCTGTCTCCAATTGTGATTCGAAATTCGAACTGTCGAAACGCGGCACGACGAGGACAAATACTACAACTCATTGGCTGGAACAGCCAAGCTAGTCAGCCGGAACGGCAACGGCCATATTCTCGATAATCGCGTTTGCAAATTCGGAGGTCTTCAGTTTCGTGGCCCCGGGCATCAGCCGCTCCAGATCATACGTCACGCGCTTCTGCGAAATAGTCCGCGTGATTCCGGCTTCGATGAGCCGCGCTGCTTCGGGCCATCCCATAAAATCAAACATCATGACGCCGGAGAGCATCACTGAGCTTGGATTGATGACGTCCTTGTCCGCGTACTTCGGCGCTGTCCCGTGCGTGGCCTCAAAGCATCCGTAGCCGTCGCCGATATTGGAGCCGGGAGCCATCCCCAGCCCCCCGACCTGCGCGGCGCAAGCGTCGGAAATATAGTCGCCATTCAAGTTCGGCGTCGCCAGCACTTCGTACTCATCCGCTCGCGTCACCACCTGCTGGAAAATTGAATCCGCGATGCGGTCGTTGATCAGCAGCATCTTTTTCCACTTGCCGCCGCCATGCGTCGCGTAGATCGCATCCAGCACGTGTTTCACTTCGTCGCAGACCTCCTTGCGAAACGCTTCCGTCGCGTTTTCGAGTCCGGGCTCAACCATCGCCGCGTTCTGCTCGATGGACAGGTCGGG